>JAGQTW010000140.1:2969-12240 GCA_020438785.1 Mycobacterium sp.
CACATCCGGCTGGCCCGCAAGTACAACCGGATGCGCAAGGTCTACCGCGATGCACTGCCCGCGTTGTCCAGCCAGCAGAAGTGGGAAGCCGTGCTGAATTCCGAAGTGGCGGCCCGTGGCTGACGGGTTGCCGGTGACCGCGGCTGATCGGGATCCGGGTCCCGAAGAGGCCGCGCTGGTCGCGGTGCAGGCCGCTATCGCCACCCCGCCGGTCGTCGCGGTGGCGCGTGCGATGTCGCATTTCGGCGAGCACGCGCTGGGCTGGGTGGTGCTGAGCGGGTTGGGCGCGCTGGTCCAGCCGAAGCGGCGGCGCGACTGGCTCCTGGTCGGCGCCGGGGCGGTCGCCGCGCACGCCGCGGCGATCATGATCAAGCTGGTCGTCCGGCGGGCCCGCCCGAACCACCCGGCGATCGCGGTCAACGTCGCCACCCCGAGCGCGCTCAGCTTTCCCTCGGCGCACGCCACCTCCACCACCGCCGCGGCTATGCTGCTGTGCCGGGCCACCCGGTCACCGCTGCCGCTGGTGCTGGTGCCCGCGATGGCCCTGTCGCGGCTGGTGCTCGGGGTGCACTACCCGACCGATGTGCTTGCCGGGGCGGCCGTCGGCGCCGCCGTCGCGCAAGCGGCGGCAAGGCTGGCCGGCCGCAGCGAAGGAGATGCGTAAGTGAGCGCCCATGAGTGAGGAGGCCGCCGCGGTCACCGGGCCGCCGGCGAACCTGTTCTCCGGCATCGTCAAGGCCATCCGCCCCCGCCAGTGGGTGAAGAACCTGCTGGTGCTGGCCGCTCCCGTGGCCGCGCTCGGCGGCAGCGTCACCTACGACTACCGGGACGTGGCCCTCAAGGTGGCGATCGCGTTCATCGTGTTCTCGCTGGCCGCTTCCTCCATCTACCTGGTGAACGACGCCCGCGACGTGGAGGCCGACCGGGCGCATCCGACCAAGCGGTTCCGGCCGATCGCCGCCGGCGTCCTGCCGGTCGGGCTGGCCTACGGCATCGCCGTCGCGCTCGGCGTGGCGTCCCTGGCCATCTCGTGGTGGCTGACACCGCAGCTGGCGGTCGTGATGGCCGTCTACCTCGGCGTCCAGCTGGCCTACTGCTTCGGGCTGAAACATCAAGCGGTACTGGACATCTGCATCGTGTCCTCGGGCTTCCTGCTGCGCGCGATCGCGGGTGGTGTGGCCGCGGGCATTCCGCTGTCGCAGTGGTTCCTGCTGGTGATGGCGTTCGGGTCGCTGTTCATGGCGGCCGGCAAGCGCTACGCCGAGCTGCAGCTGGCCGAACGGACCGGCGCCAAGATCCGCCGCTCACTGGAGAGCTACACCAGCACGTACCTGCGGTTCGTGTGGACGCTGTCGGCGACGGCCGTCGTGCTCTGCTATGGGCTGTGGGCCTTCGAGCGGGACGGCGCCACCGGTTCCTGGTTCGTGATCTCGATGATCCCGTTCACCATCGCCATCCTGCGCTACGCCGTCGACGTCGACGGCGGGATGGCCGGGGAGCCGGAGGAGATCGCGCTACGCGACCGGGTGCTGCAGTTGCTGGCGCTGGCCTGGATCGGATCCGTCGTTGCCGCAGTCGTCATCGGTTAAGGCAGCGCCCGGCGCGGAGGCCCCCGCGCCCGAGGCACCGGCGGCGCGCTCGTGGCCGCCGTTCCCCTACCGCCCGCTCACCCGGATCAGCCTGTGGGTCAGCCTGATCGTGGTGAGCGCCCTGTGGGCGTGGGGGGTCTGGCAGCGCCGCTGGATCGCCGACGACGGTCTGATCGTGCTGCGGACCGTGCGAAACCTGTTGGCGGGCAACGGCCCGGTGTTCAACGCGGGCGAACGGGTGGAGTCGAACACCTCCACGCTGTGGACCTACCTGGTGTACTTCGGCAGTGTGATCGGCGGCCCGTTGCGGCTGGAGTACGTGGCCCTGGCGTTGGCCCTGACGTTCAGCGTGGCCGGGCTGGCGCTGGTGATGCTCGGCACCGGCCGCCTGTACGCGCCGAGCCTGCAGGGCCGTCGCGCCCTGATGCTGCCCGCCGGTGCGCTGGTCTACATTGCGATCCCGCCGGCGCGGGACTTCGCCACCTCCGGACTCGAGGGCGGTCTGGTGACCGCCTGGCTGGGACTGCTGTGGTGGATGCTGGTGTGCTGGTCGCAGCAGTGGGACCTGCGTGCCGGTGGCGGCGGCCGGCCCGGCACCGGATTGTTCACCGCCGCAATGGCATTCGTCGCGGGGCTCAGCGTGCTGGTGCGCCCCGAGCTCGCGCTGATCGGCGGCGGCGCCCTGCTGATGATGGTGATCGCCGCCCGCGGCTGGCGTCGTCGCCTGCTCATCGTCACCGCGGGCGGGCTGGTCCCGGTGGCCTATCAGATCTTCCGGATGGGCTACTACGGGCTGCTGGTGCCGCAGACCGCTCTGGCCAAGGACGCCACCGGCGACAAGTGGGGTCAGGGCCTGATCTACCTGGCCAACTTCAACCGGCCGTACGCGCTGTGGATCCCCGCGGTGCTGCTGATCGCGCTCGGCCTGGTGCTGCTGGCCGGGCGGCGCGGGCCGTGGTGGATCAGCCACTCCGCGGCCCCTGCCGAGTCGGGCTGGCTGGCGGGCCGGATCCAGACCCCGGCCGCGGTGGTCACCTTCATGCTGTTCAGCGGCGCGGTGCAGGCGGTGTACTGGGTCCGCCAGGGTGGCGACTTCATGCACGGCCGGGTGCTGCTGACCCCGCTGTTCTGTCTGCTGGCTCCGGTGTCGGTGATCCCGGTGGTGATCCCGGAGGGGACCTGGTTCTCCCGCGAGAAGGGCTACATCCTCGCCGGGGCGGCCAGCGCGCTCTGGCTGGCGGTGGCGGGCTGGTCGCTGTGGGCGGCGAACTCGCCCGGTATGGGGTCCGACGCCACCCGCGTCACCTACTCCGGCATCGTCGACGAGCGCCGGTTCTACTCCCAGGCCACCGGCCACGCGCACCCGCTGACCGCCGCCGACTACCTGGACTACCCGCGCATGCGCGCGGTGATCGTGGCGATCAACAACACCCCGGACGGCGCCCTGCTGTTGCCGTCGGGCAACTACGACGTCTGGGACGTGGTGCCGGCCCTCCCCCCGCCGCCCCCGCCGCCCGGGGTGTCCCCCGAGAGTTGGCGCCGTGAAATCGCCCCGCACACAGTCTTTTTCACCAACCTCGGCATGGTCGGCATGAACGTCGGCCTCAACACCCGGGTGATCGACCAGATCGGCCTGGCCAACCCGCTGGCTGCGCACACCGCCCGCCTCGAGGACGCCCGAATCGGCCACGACAAGAACCTGTTCCCGGACTGGGCCGTCGCCGAGGGGCCGTGGCTCAAGGAGCGTCCCTACGTCCCGCAGTATCTCGACGAGGGCTGGATCCGGGAGGCGCAGGCCGCGCTGCAGTGTGAGGCCACCGAGGCGATGCTGGACTCCATCCGTAAACCCTTGGGGGTGCGGCGGTTTCTCTCCAACGTGCTGCACGCCGCCGATTTCACCCGGTACCGCATCGACCGGGTGCCGCAGTACGAGCTGCGGCGCTGCGGACTCGGGGAGCCGCCGCTGGACGGCACCCCCTACACTGGCCTACCGGCCACCGGGCCGTAGCTGGTGGAAGAGTTCGCCGGCCCGGCTTGGTCCGGTAACGCCGTGTTCAGTCCGGGGCGATAGCCAGGTCGGGTGCCGGGGGATTTGTCAGACGTCGGTCAGTGTCGACCGATCACACCATGCCGCCGAACGGAGACCCGATGCTCCCCACCGCCGTGCGCGCCGAATTCGGCCGGCTCCGTGGGCGGCGAAACCCCACCTCGACGGCACAATCGGGCCGGTCGGAACCGGTGCGGGGGAGATCGCCGAATCGAGGACACCACAGCTTCTGTGGTTGACTACCCGGGCACTGCCGCGCGAATCGCCTGCGGTGCGAAACACACGAAAAGGAATGGGAATAGTTGCATGAGTTTCGTTGAGAAGTTGCGCGGCGCCTGGTTGCGCCGGGTCGCGGTGGCAGCCGGAGTCGCTGCCTTGCTCCCGGGCCTGATCGGTGTCGTCGGCGGCTCCGCAACGGCCGGAGCGTTCTCCAAGCCGGGGCTTCCGGTGGAGTACCTGGACGTGCCGTCCGCCGGCATGGGCCGCGACATCCGCGTCCAGTTCCAGAGCGGCGGGGCCAACTCCCCGGCGGTCTATCTGCTCGACGGTCTGCGCGCGCAGGACGACTTCAACGGCTGGGACATCAACACCCCGGCCTTCGAGTGGTACTACGGCTCGGGGCTGTCGGTGATCATGCCCGTCGGCGGGCAGTCCAGCTTCTACAGCGACTGGTACAAGCCGGCATGCGGCAAGGCCGGCTGCCAGACCTACAAGTGGGAGACCTTCCTGACCCAGGAACTCCCCGCCTGGCTGGCCGCCAACCGTCAGGTCAAGCCGACCGGTAGTGCCGCGGTGGGTCTGTCGATGGCCGGCTCGGCCGCGTTGACCCTGGCGATCTGGCACCCGGAGCAGTTCCCGTACGCGGCGTCGCTGTCCGGCTTCCTGAACCTCTCCGAGGGCTGGTGGCCGATGCTGGTGAACATCTCGATGGGTGACGCGGGCGGCTTCAAGGCCAACGACATGTGGGGCCCGACCGAGGATCCCAACAGCGCCTGGAAGCGCAACGACCCGATGGTCAACATCGGCAGGCTGGTCGCCAACAACACCCGCATCTGGATCTACTGCGGTAACGGCAAGCCGTCGGAGCTGAGCTCGGGCGTCAGCGCGGGCAACCTGTTCAACGCGAAATTCCTCGAGGGCATGACGTTGCGGACCAACAAGACCTTCAAGGACACCTACCTGGCCAACGGCGGCACCAACGGGGTCTTCAACTTCCCGGCCGACGGCGTGCACGACTGGCCGTACTGGGGTCAGCAGCTGCAGCAGATGAAGCCGGACATCCAGCGTGTTCTCGGGGCAACGCCGGGCACTCCGGCCGCTTCGACCCCCGCCGGAACCCCCGCCGGCTGAGGGATCGATCGGTAGATCGACGGCGACGGCCCGCACGGGTCGTCGCCGTTGCCGTATCCGGGCCAAAGCCGGAGCCGACGGCCACCACCTGTGATTCACTACGTGCGGGGCGGGCGGAGTCACGAGGATCACGACGAGTCGACGTGAGGTGGGTATGAGGAGTCTGTCGAACCTGTTCCGGGCGATGTTCGCCGCGGTGCTGGCTCTGGGAGTGTGGGGGGCCACCGCCCCGACGAGTGCCGCCGACGGCGTCGAGACCCTGATGGTGCCCTCGGCCGCCATGGGCCGCGACATCCCGGTGGCCTTCCTGGCCGGCGGCCCGCACGCGGTGGTGCTGCTGGACGCCTACAACGCCGGGGACCCGGTCAGCAACTGGGTGACCGCGGGCAACGCGATGAACACCCTCGCGGGCAAGGGCATCTCCGTGGTGGCCCCCGCCAGCGGAGCGTTCACCCTCTACACCAACTGGGAGGCCGACGGCACCCGGCAGTGGGAGACGTTCCTGTCCGACGAACTGCCGAACTGGCTCGCCGCCAACAAGGGCCTCGCGCCCGGCGGCCACGCGATCGTCGGCGCCGCCCAGGGCGGCACCGGAGCCATGATGGAGGCCACCTTCCACCCGGACCGCTACCGCTACGCCGGTGCGCTGTCGGCGTTCCTCACCCCGTCGCGGACCTTCGAGAACGGCGCCATCACCGCCGGGATGAACGAGTTCGGCGGGGTCAACACCCAGGCCATGTGGGGCGCCGCCCAGCTCGGCCGGTGGAAGTGGCACGACCCCAACGTCCACGCCCAGCTGCTGGTGGACAACAACACCCGGCTGTGGATCTGGAGCCCGCAGACCTTCACCTGCGCCGACCCGCCGGCGATGGCCGGCTACTGCGACCAGGTCACCGGCAGCGCCCGCGTCTTCTACGGCCACTACCGCTCGCTCGGCGGCCGCAACGGCCACTTCGACTTCCCGGTGGGCGGGGAGCACGACTGGGGTAACTGGGCCGGCCAGCTGGGGGCGATGTCCGGCGACATCGCGGCGGCCATCAGGTAGCGCACGTTTGCCGGTTCGGCGCCCGGGAGCACCGTCGGGCAGCCGGTACCGTGGAGGCGTGCAACGCTCGGACGGCCGCTCGGCCGGCAAAACCGCGGCGCTGGCGGCCGGACTGCTGGCGCCCGCGACGTGGTGGCTGACGGCGTGCGGCTCCGGCGACGACCTGATGACCAGTGTCGCGCTGCCCGCCGACCAGGCCGTCGCCTCGGCCGAGGGCCAGCCGTTGTCGGTGGCGCCGGGCCCCCTGCAGAGCGGCAAGCTCGACGTCAGCCCCGCTCAGCAGGCCTACCTGTCCGCCCTGACCACGGCGGGCGTCCAGCCGTCCAGTGAGCTGAGCGCGCTGAGCATCGGGTCCTCGGTGTGCCAGGCCCGGGCGGCCGGCCAGAGCGAGCAGGCGGTGTGGGACTTCATCGCGCCGCAGGTGCGCAGCGACATCGCCGACTTCCGGGCGACGACGCCGCAGCGCGCGGCCGAGACCCGGGTCAACGACGTCACGGCCGACTACATCCGCATCGCCTCCGAGAAACTCTGCTAGCAGGAAGACATGGCCCGAAAAACCAGCACGCAGAACCGGCGCAGGCGCCACCGCATCCTCGGCCTCATCGCGGCCGGGGCGATGGCCGTCGTGGTCGCCCTGGTGGTGGCGATCATCGTGGTGGTGATGCGCAAGCCGGCGTCGCCGCCGACGGCGGTGCCGCCCACCGCCGTCCCGCCGACCAGCGTGCCGGGCGGCAAGAAGCCGCGGCCGGAGTTCCAGGACGCCAGCTGCCCGGACGTCAACCTGATCGCCATCCCGGGCACCTGGGAGTCCTCACCCACCGACGACCCGCTGAATCCCACCCAGTTCCCCATCGCGCTGCTGCGCAACGTCACCGGGCCGCTGCGCGACCAATTCGGCACCGACAGGTTGGAGATCTACACGGTTCCCTACACCGCGCAGTTCCACAATCCGCTGTCGGCGGACAAACAGATGTCCTACAACGACAGCCGCGCCGAGGGCACCCGCGGCGCGGTCAGGGCGATCACCGAGATGAATGACCGCTGCCCGCTGACCAGTTTCGTGCTGGTCGGGTTCTCGCAGGGGGCGGTCATCGCCGGTGACATCGCCAGCGACGTCGGCAACGGCCGCGGTCCGGTGGACGAGGACCTGGTGCTGGGTGTGACGTTGATCGCCGACGGCCGCCGCCAGGAAGGGGTCGGCCAGGACGTCGGGCCGAACCCGCCGGGGCAGGGCGCCGAGATCACCCTGCACGAGGTTCCGGTGCTGTCCGAGTTGGGCCTGACGATGAGTGGCGCGCGCCCGGGCGGGTTCGGGGCGCTGAACAACCGCACCAACCAGATCTGCGGGGCCGGCGATCTGATCTGCGCGGCGCCGCAGGGCGCGTTCAGCATCACCAACCTGCCGGGCACCCTGGAAGTGCTGGCCGGCGGGGCCGGGCAGCCGGTTCACGCGCTGTACAACACGCCGCAATTCTGGAGCTTGGACGGCCAGCCCGCCACGGCGTGGACACTGAATTGGGCGCGGGGTCTCATCGACAACGCGCCGCACCCGCAACACGGCTGAGGAAGGGGCACCGCCGGTGGTCGAGCGATTTGGTAGCCACCGCGATTGCGCCTAACATTAAGAAAAAACTAAGAGCAACCGGGAGTCATCGCCGGTCGGGCGCACCGGCGGGGGTCACCCCGATCTCTGTACCATCTGTGAGGTTTCGGGTGCCCGCGATATGACGGGCGAAGCGCGGCGACGCCCGGCCCGCGAAGGATGTGTTTCGACAGGAGAGTGGTATGCCCTTCCATAACCCGTTCATCAAGGACGGACGGATCGTCTTCCCGGAGGGCGCCAGCCTGGTCAAGCACGTCGAGCGCTGGGCCAAGGTCCGCGGCGACAAACCGGCCTACCGGTTCCTCGACTTCTCCACCGAGCGCGACGGTGTCGCCCGGGTGCTGACCTGGGCCGATTTCGGCACTCGCAACCGTGCCCTCGGCGCCCGGCTGCAGCAGGTCACCCAGCCCGGCGACAGGGTGGCGATCCTGTGCCCGCAGAACCTCGACTACCTCGTCGCCTTCTTCGGCACGCTGTACTCCGGTCGCATCGCGGTGCCGCTGTTCGACCCGTCCGAACCCGGCCACGTGGGTCGTCTGCACGCCGTGCTCGACGACTGCCAGCCGTCGGCGATCCTGACCACCACCGAGGCCGCCGAGGGCGTGCGCAAGTTCTTCCGCAGCCGTCCGGCCAAGGAACGGCCCCGTGTCATCGCCGTCGACGCGATTCCCGACGAGGTCGGCGCAACCTGGCAGGTGCCCGAGGCGGTCGAGGACACCATCGCCTACCTGCAGTACACGTCCGGGTCCACCCGGGTTCCCAGCGGTGTGCAGATCACCCACCTGAACCTGGCCACCAACGTGGTGCAGGTGATCGAGGCGCTGGAGGGTGAGGAAGCCGACCGGGGGGTGTCCTGGCTGCCGTTCTTCCACGACATGGGCCTGGTCACCGCGCTCCTGCCATCGCTGATCGGCCACTACTTCACCTTCATGACACCGGCCGCGTTCGTCCGCCGGCCGATCCGGTGGATGCGCGAGATCGCCCGCCAGCCCGGGGACACCGGCGGCACCATCTCGGTGGCCCCCAACTTCGCCTTCGATCACGCGGCGGCACGCGGGCTGCCCAAGGAGGGCGAGGAGCCGCTGGACCTGTCCAACGTCAAGGCGATCCTCAACGGCAGCGAGCCGATCTCGGCGGCCACCGTCCAACGGTTCAATGACGCCTTCGGCCCGTTCGGCTTCCCGCGCAAGGCGATCAAGCCGTCCTATGGGCTGGCCGAGGCCACGCTGTTCGTCTCGACCACCCCGTCGGCGGACGAGCCGACCATCCTCTCCGTCGATCGCGACGAACTTGCCGCCGGCCGGTTCGTCCCGGTGCCGGACGATTCACCCAAGGCGGTGGCCCAGGCCGGCGCCGGCAAGATCGGCATCGGTGAGTGGGCGGTGATCGTCGATCACGAGAGCGCCACCGAGTTGCCCGACGGGCAGATCGGCGAGATCTGGATCAGCGGCAACAACATGGGCTCCGGCTACTGGAACAAACCCGAGAAGACGATCGAGACGTTCCAGAACACCCTGAAGTCGCGGACCAGCCCCTCCCATGCCGAGGGCGCGACCGACGACGCCACCTGGGTGCGCACCGGTGACCTCGGCGCCTACCACGACGGCGAGCTCTACATCACCGGCCGCACCAAGGAT
>JAGQTW010000141.1 GCA_020438785.1 Mycobacterium sp.
TTCAAGCGCGGCATGAAGATGTTCCTGTCACCGGATGGAAAAGCGGTGCGGTTCATCATCACTCACGAGGGCGACCCGATGTCCCCGGAGGGTCTCAAGGACATCCCCACCATCCGCAACGCTGCGTTCGAGGCCATCAAGGGCACCCCGCTGGAAGGCTCCAAGATCTACCTGGCGGGCACCTCGGCGAGCTACCTGGACATGCAGCAGAGCGCCAACTACGACCTGCTGATCGCCGGGATCTCGGCGCTGTGCCTGATTTTCGTGATCATGCTGATCATCACCCGCAGCGTGGTGGCCGCGGCGGTGATCGTCGGCACCGTGCTGCTCTCGCTGGGCACGTCGTTCGGGTTGTCGGTGCTGATCTGGCAGGACCTGTTGGGTCATCCGCTGCACTGGATGGTGCTGGTGATGTCGGTCATCATCCTGCTGGCGGTGGGCTCGGACTACAACCTGCTGCTGGTGGCCCGGTTCAAGGAGGAGATCCACGCCGGGCTCAAGACCGGCATCATCCGGGCGATGGGCGGAACCGGCAAGATCGTGACGGCGGCGGGCCTGGTCTTCGCAGCAACGATGGGCTCCATGGTCGTCAGCGACCTTCTCACCATCGGTCAGTTGGGCACGACGATCGCGCTGGGCCTATTGTTTGACACGCTCGTGGTGCGTGCGTTCCTGACGCCGTCCATTGCCGCGATACTCGGTCGTTGGTTCTGGTGGCCGCAACACGTGCGCCCCCGCCCCGCCAGCACCATGCTACGGCCCCTCGGGCCCCGGCCACTGGTGCGCGCCTTGCTGCTGAGGGATTAGCGGCGCCGATGAGTAGTACAGAGCAGATCCGTCGGCCCTTCTTCGCGCGGACGGTGCGCAGGTTCGGCTCGCTGATCATTGTTGCCTGGTTGGCAGTGATCTTGCTGGCAACCCTGTCATCCGTCGACTGGAGTTGGAAGTCGGCGATCCCGGCTCTGGAGCACGTCGCGGAGAAGAACTCCGTTTCACTCATTCCCAACGATGCGCCGGCGGGCATCGCAATGAAGCGCATGGGCAAGCTGTTCGGCGAATCCGACTCGGACAGTTCCGCGATGATCGTCCTGGAGGGGCAGCAGCCGCTGGGCGACGATGCGCGGGAGTACTACGCCAAACTGGTCCAGGACCTCAGAAGCGACAAGCAGCATGTAGAGCATGTGCAGGACCTCTGGGGCGACCGACTGACGTCGTCGAGCGTGCAGAGCACCGATGGCAAGGCCGCGTACGTGCAGATCAACCTGGCCGGCAACCAGGGCACGCCGTTAGGCGAAGCTTCGGTGGCCGCGGTCCGAAAGATCGTGGAACGCACACCGCCGCCGCCCGGCGTCCAGGCGTATGTGACGGGCCAGGCTCCGCTCGCATCGGATATGCAGCACAGCGGAAACAAATCCATCCTGAAGATCACCGCGGTCACCGTCGTGATCATCTTCACGATGCTGCTGCTGGTCTACCGCTCGGTGATCACGGTCATCCTGTTGCTGATCATGGTGGGTGTCGAGTTAGCCGCCGCCCGCGGGATCGTCGCATTTCTCGGCGCCAATAACCTCCTCGTGTTGTCGACCTTCGCCGTCAACATGCTGATATTCCTCGCCATCGCGGCCGGAACCGACTACGGGATCTTCTTCTTCGGTCGATACCAGGAGGCGCGTCAGACGGGGGAGGACCGTGAGACGGCGTACTACAGCATGTATCGGGGCGTCACTCCCGTGGTTGCCGCCTCAGGTCTGACTATCGCCGGGGCGATCTTCTGCCTGCATTTCACCCGTCTGCCTTACTTCCATACCATGGGCCTTCCGGCGGCGATCGGCATGGTCGCGGCGGTAGCCGTCGCGGTGACATTGGTGCCCGCCGGAGTCGCTGTGGCGAGCCGGTTCGGGCTCTTGGAACCCAAGCGCAAGTTGAACGCGGGCCGCTGGCGCGGTATTGGGACGGCGATCGTTCGTTGGCCGGTGCCCATCCTGGTCGCGTCGTTGGCCGTGGCCCTCGTGGGTTTGCTCGCGCTCCCGGGCTACAAAGCCAGTTACAACGACCGGGCATACATTTCCGGCGTCATTCCCGCCAACGTAGGATTCGCGGCGGCCGAGCGCCATTTCTCTCAGTCGCGTTTGTTGCCCGACATTCTCCTGGTGGAATCGGATCACGATATGCGAAATCCCGCCGATTTCATCGTCTTGAACAAGATCGCCAAGGCCGTCTTCAAGGTTCCCGGCGTTTCCCGGGTGCAGGGCATAACCCGGCCTGAGGGCACTCCGATTGCGCACACGTCGATACCGTTCATGATCAGCCTGCAGACCGCCGGCCAAGACCAGTTCATCCACTACATGCGACTCCGTGCTGACGACATGCTGAAGCAGGCCGACGATATGGCAAAGATGATCAGCATCTCCCAGCGTATGTACGAACTCATGGCGGAGATGGCGGCCCTCAACCACGACATGACAATGAAGACGCACGAGATGTACGACATCACAAGCGAATTGCGGGACTGGTTCGCCGTCTTCGATGATTTCCTACGGCCGGTCCGCAATTATCTCTACTGGGAACCGCACTGCTACAACATTCCGGTCTGTTACGCGCTGCGGGCCATTTTCGACGCGCTGGATGGCATCGACCTCGTGAACGACAAGGTCGCGGTCCTCCTCAAGTACATGGATGAGTTGGACACACTCTTGCCTCAGATGGTTGCGATCCTGCCGAAGCAGATCGTATTCCAAAAGAAAATGCGCATGATGATCCTCAAGCAGCACAGCACCATGGTGGGCATCCTGGGCAAGGAGGACGGCGCGACCAACACTGCCACCCTGATGGCACAGGCTTTCGACGCCTCCAAGAATGACGATACGTTCTACCTGCCCCCGGAAGTCTTCGACAACCCAGACTTCAAGCGCGCGATGAATTCCTTCATCTCACCGGACGGAAAGTCGGCTCGATTCATCATTTCCCACAATGGCGATCCGGCAACGAAGGAGGGCATAGCGCGGATCGAGCGCGTGCGGACGGCGGCCGAGGAGGCGCTGAAGGGGACGCCGCTGGTGAATGCCAAGGTTTATCTGGCCGGCGCCGCGTCGACCGCGAAGGACTGGCGTGACGGCTCCACATACGATCTCTGGATCGCGGGGGTCGCTGCATTGTGTCTCATCTTCATCATCATGCTCATCATCACGCGCAGCTTGATCGCGGCGTTGGTGATCGTGGGCACGGTGGCACTTTCGTTGGGCGCATCGTTCGGGCTCTCGGTGCTGCTCTGGCAGTACATCCTAGGCATCCAGCTGCACTGGATGGTGCTGGCGATGTCCGTGATCGTTCTCTTGGCTGTCGGGTCGGACTACAACCTGCTGCTGGTCTCCCGGATGAAGGAAGAAATCGGCGCCGGGATCAACACCGGTTTGATCCGTGCCATGGGCGGTACCGGCAAGGTGGTGACGACGGCCGGTTTGGTGTTCGCGGCGACCATGGCTTCGATGGTGGTGAGCGATCTGCGAATCATCGGTCAGATCGGTACCACCATCGGCTTGGGTCTGTTGTTCGACACCGTGATCGTGCGTTCGTTCATGACCCCGTCGATCGCCGCGGTGTTCGGACGGTGGTTCTGGTGGCCGCAGCGGATTCGGCCGCGGCCCGCTAGCTTCCTGCTGCGGCCCTACGGGACGCGTCTGCAGGTGCGTACGTTGCTAGAAGGCGAGAATCGTCCCGAGGACTCCACGGCGGCCACGGAGGTTGCCAGACCGCTATAAGGGGCCGCGTCCGGCGTCTGGGGAACCCCTTTACTAACTCCAAAGGCTCGGAGAGGCCGCCACCTCGGTTCAGCGTGAAAGAGTGTGAAAGCAGTTCCGCTGGCGTGAGCTCGGACATGCCCGCCGATCTGCAAACCCTCGCCGTCCGGAGCAGGCCCCTCCCACCGATCTGTGCCCGCAAGCCCGCGTACATCACGGTACGGGCGGGGTTTTGTCCGTTGCGCGTCGCCCGCCCGGCCAAGCCTGGCGCACCCCAGAACAGGCCCGGGTGGTCGAGAGCGGCGGACCTCCGCCGGCCTCGACCACCCGGATCATCAGATCTCCTCGGCTGTCGTCGTCAGTTCAGGTGATCTAGATCACATAACTGACGACGTCTGTTCAACCGCGATGGTTCCGCGGGAATCAGTACTTCACGCAGCTGGTCATCATCTGCGTGAACACCGGCAGTGCCTCATCGGCGCCAGGGTTGTTCTTGACCGCATTGAGCATGCTCACTCGCTGGTCCGGAGTCGACGCCATGAACTGCCGCAGGAACTGCAAGTTCGGCGGTGAGGCGTCCAGGTAGCTGGCAGCCATTGGGTTCTCTGCGTGCACAGCCTTCATTGCCTGATCGAAAGTGCAGGTCGTGTTGACCATCGGACCAATATCGGGCTGAGCCGAAGCGAATCCTGCGCCAGCGGTCAACGCCAACGCTGAACCGCCAACTGCAACGGCAAGGCTGGTCAGCCACCGATTTCTCATGTGTCCCTCCTGGAACTTTCTGCGTCAACTCTGGTTACCGAGTTCGAACCCGGGCCTGGATCCTTCGTACATCTGGTGTGAACCGCCGCCAATCGTCAGCGAAAGTCGCACGAAGATGTCCTGACTACATCCGCCCGCGTCCCCACAACGTTACACGGACTTCGGGCAAGGCATCGCGGCCGAGGTGATGAGCACGATGCCGCCCGGCGTTTGCTGGTCGCTCCGCAAGCGGTACGCCCAGCGTGTCCCCCATGTTCTCCACCAGCCTTCGGCCGCGGAATGGTCAAACTGTCCAGATTGGGCCGGTGAATTCCCCTCGGCATGGTTGCTGGGCCGACTCGTTGTACGATAAATGCCTTGAGTTTGGACGTAGTGTCGGCGAAGCCAACTGCTCCATGGCTCATGCCGCACCGCTGACACACGGGGGATGGGTTTGTGATAATTGCACTGGCGTGCAGTGGAACACGAGGCGATTGCGAACCTTCGGTTGCCGTTGGTCGTGAACTGCTGCGCAGAGGGCACGAGGTGCGTATCGCCATTCCGCCGAATCTCGTCGAGTTTGCCGAGTCGGCCGGCCTCAAGGCTGTGGCGTACGGCCCGAATGCTGACGAGTTGTGGGACGCCGACTTCTTTCGGAACTTCTCGAAGAACTTCGTGCGCAAGTTCTGGACGATTCGCGAGCCGATCAAGGTACTCCAGGAACTCTGGCAGCCGGTTTTCCGGTACTGGGGGGATATGAGTAGGACCTTGACCCCGATGGCCGAAGGCGCCGACGTGCTATGCGCAGGTCTGTTCTTTCAAGGGGTCGCGGTGAACGTCGCTGAGTATTACGACATTCCGTTCGCGACCCTGGACTACTTCCCGATTCGACGCAACAGCAAGGTTGCCCCGAAGTTCATCCCCGGCACCTTGTTCCAGTGGGGCCTGAAGGTGTACGAGTGGTTCGGCGTCCAGATGAACAGCAAGCCCGAAAACGAACAGCGCCGTTCGCTCGGTCTCCCAAAGACCAGGAAACTTACCTCTACCCGACTGGCTGAACTGGGGACGCTGCAACTTCAGACCTACGACGAGTTGGTGTTCCCCGGGCTCAAAGAAGAATGGGCGCGATATCGGGACACCCGGCCATTCGTCGGAACACTGTCGATGGGCCTCGACACCGAAATCGATGACGAGGTTGCGTCGTGGATCGCCGCGGGGACACCGCCGATCTGCTTCGGCTTCGGCTCGATGCCCCTGGAGTCGGCCGCCGATACCGTCACCATGATCGGTGAGGCCTGCGCGCAGCTCGGGGAGCGCGCCCTCATCTGCTCGGGGTGGACCAACTACGGTGACGGCCCGCAGTTCGACCACGTCAAGGTGGTCGGCCCGGTGAACTACGAGAAGATCTTTCCGGGCTGCCGTGCGGTCGTCCATCACGGTGGCTCCGGCACCACGGCGGCGGCCCTGCGCGCCGGGGTCCCTTCGCTGATCCTCTGGATGGCTGGCGATCAGCCGTTCTGGGGCGCCCAGCTGCGTCGGCTCAAAGTGGGCACGGCCCGGAAGTTCATCTCTACCACTTCGGAAACACTGGTCTCTGATCTGCGCCAGATCTGCGCTCCGGACTACGTGGCGCGGGCTCGCGAACTGGGCGCACGAATGATCCCGCGCGCCGAGAGCGTCACCCGCGCTGCCGACCTGCTCGAGGAGTTCGCCCGATCGCGGGCGACCGCTGGTGGAATCAGCCCAGCCGGTAATGTCCGGGCGTTGACAGATCGAGGTTCGGCGAAAAACGGCTTGCGCCAGCGCCTCGCCTGAACGTCGGTTGCCCGGCCGAGGGAGCCCTTCGATCAACCACTGCAACGCGCCTTTGGCTGCGCGGGAGCACTAGCGGTGCCCAATCTGCCCTAGACCGGTGATCTCCAGGCTGACCGACTTTCGCGGGCCCGAGGTGGCGAGCAGGAACAACATGTCGCCGACCGGGGCGCCGAACCAGAACCTCCAGAACGGTCTGCGATAGAAGGCGGAAGCGAAGCGCCCCTCGCCGACCAGCCAATACAGCGGAATGCCGACCGTGTAGTAGAGCGCGCGTTTCCAGGCCGCCGGAATCATCTCGGTGTTCATCTCCATGACCTCGAGTCCCCAGGCCCGATACCGCCACTGCAGGCCATAGCGTTTCTGAAACTCGTAAAACGCCTTGATCTCGCCGTTGGTGACCAGGTACTCGTCGAAGACCAGGATGGACCCCTCGATGAAATGCTCCTTGCAGGTCTCCAGCGCGTGCAGGCAGCTCTCATAGGTGTCGAGATCCATGTGGAAGAGCCGGATTGGCGCGGTCGGGTGCTCGGCCAGGAACGGCGCCAGGGTGTCATACGTGCTGCCCTTGATGAACTGCACCCTTCGGCCGAGTGCGGCCGGAAGCCCGTCCTCGAATGTCACACCGGTATCGCGAATGAACATCTGCGCGACGGGGTCTGAGATGGCGAAGGACCCCTGCTTGATCACCTGATCCTCCAGCTGCCAGTCTTCGACGAGTCCCTCGAAGGTGTCGAAACCGTACACGCGCCGGCCGGAAGCGTCGGAGATCAGGCGCGTCGACCAGCCGATCCATACGCCCAGATCCAGCAGCAGTTCGTCGTCGGTGTCGCTGCGCGGATCCGGCAGTCGCGACGCCTCCCACAACAGGGGGTGGCCGGGGATCTTGAGTTTGCGAAGGTCCGCAAGCGTGCTCGTGATGAACTCGCGATACTCGTCGTCGTAGGTCGTGATATCCCGGGCGTAGAGGTGCGGCACATAGCGGTCGCGGCCCCGATAGATGAGGCGTCCGACCAGGAGCACCAACACCAGGACGCCGATGACGATGGCAACCACCGGCCAGAAATAACATGCAACGGCGATGGCGAGTGCGGCAAGAACGAGGAGCGCGCGCCATATGCGATGCACCGTGCTGCGCTCAACCGCTCGCCTGTCGACCATAGCCATTCATCAACCTCGACTTCTCGACCAACTACGGAAGTTTTCTCGGCCAATTGAAGCACGGTGACACCACGCTCCCGGCGACCTCGAGCCAAATTGCTAACTTCTGGAATTCGCTGCCGATGGCGGCACCGTTGTGTGATCACTTGGCGTAACGGAGTTTTCGAGCTGCACGCCGATCCATTCGATCAATGCCGCCAAGCCGTCGTCGACCGCCCACTTCGGACGCCAGTCGAGTTCTGTGTTCGCGAGTTCGATATCGCAACTCGCGGCCCGAATGTCGCCGTCGCGGAATTTAGGCACGATGATGGGGTCCGGGGCGTCGAAGATGGCCGCGATCTTCGTCGCGAGTTCGAGGATGGTGGTCCCGGCTCCCGATCCGATGTCGACGCAGCGTGGCCCGGTGGCCGGATTCTCGATCGCGGCGAACAGCGCGTCGACGACATCGTCGATGTAGACCAGATCGCGCACGATCTGCCCGTCCTCGAACACCTCCGACGAGCGCTGTTCGCGGGCGGCGCGGGCGAAGAACGGAACCACCCCGGTGTAGGGGTTGGTCAGGGACTGGCCCGGCCCGTAGACGTTCTGCAGGCGCAGCACGCTGAGCTGGGCATCATGAGCGGCGCTCCAGGCGGCCAACAGGTGCTCCTGGGCGAGCTTGGTGGCGCCGTAGATGTTCGTGGGCCGGGGTTCGGTGCGGGCTGCGCTACTGGGAAGCGGAACCGCGCGCTCACCCGCCGGGCCCCGAGGATCCCACTGGCCCGCGACGAGCTGGGCGTGGCTGCGGGGCGGCGGGTAGAAGATCTCATCGCCGTATCGCCAGGCGCCCTCGCCGTAGACCGCCCGCGACGAGGCCAGCACGAACTGGTCGGGCACCAGGCCGGCCCGGCTCAGCGCGTCCAGCATCTGGGTGGTGCCCAGGACGTTGACCGAGCCGTGCCGGGACGCCTCCGACAGCGACTGCGCTGTTCCCGTCTCGGCGGCCAGATGGACGATCTGGGACGGTGTGAACAGCCGCAGCACCGCATCCCAGTCGGGCGCGTGGGTGACATCTCCGGTGAACAACCGTACCGACGGCGGCAACGTGATCGCGCGGCCTTTCGCGTGCACCTGGGGATGCAGGATGTCCATCACCGCGACGTCGTAGCCGGCATTGACGAGTCGGCGCGACAAGGCGGACCCAATGAATCCTGCGCCACCGGTTATGAGCACGGAATGTGGCAACGGCCGCGCCTCCTGTCTGGTTTGCAGAGCAAAGTCGAGTTCCGGGACACCATGTTGCCAGACGGCTTACTGGGGGCTGCTCACGCCCTGCCAGAATGGCGATAACCAGCGAAGGTGTCGGTAATGGACAGGGTGAACGCTCCCAGCTAAGGTGTTGCTGCGCGCCACACGAGACTTTGCTCCGGTGGCACGCCGATTTGGTATTTGGCGACGCAGGGGGATTTGATGAGTTTGGCCGACGCGTTCAATCCGCAGCGCAACGCATTGAACGTCTGGCGGTTGATACTGGCCGCCGAGGTCATCCTGTGGCATTCGTTCCTGGCCACCGGCCGCACGCCCCTGATTCCCCACGCCGCGATGCAGTTGACGTGGTCGGTAGGCGTCGACGGATTCTTCGCGATCTCCGGATTCCTGATCACCCGTAGTTGGGTGCAGCGCCCTAAGGCGCGGGACTACCTGGCCGCCCGCGCGCTGCGGATCCTGCCCGGACTGTGGGTGTGCCTGATCGTCACGGCCTTCGTGATCGCCCCGATCGGCGTTGCCGTCCAGGGCGGTTCTCCGAAGAGTTTGCTGTTCTCGACCGGCCCGATCAGCTACGTACTGAGCAATTTCTTCGTGCTGTATGTGCAGCAGGGCATCAACGGCACCCCGGCCGGTGTCCCGGTGGCCACCAGTTGGAACGGTTCGTTGTGGTCGCTGTTCTTCGAGTTGTTGTGCTATCTGACCGTCCTGGTTCTCGGCCTGATCGGGGTGGTGAAGTATCGCTGGGTTTCCGTCGTCCTGCTGCTCGGAGCGACCGCCCTGGCCTTCCTGTTCGGTCCACTCGCCGCTCCCGGGGCGGGGGTGTGGTCGTTTCCCCAGATCGTGGCCCGGGCCGCGATCATGTTCGCGGCCGGCGCCGTGCTCTTCCAATGGCGCGACAAGATTCCGGCAAATTGGTGGCTGGTCGCCCTCTGCGCCGCGATCGTGATCGGCGCCGGCATCCTGCTTCCGGACTATCGGATCGTCGCCGCCCTGCCGCTGGCGTATGCCGTGGTGGTGTCGGGCATCCTGGTCAGCGGTCCGAACCTGCGCAATGACTTCTCCTACGGCATGTACATCTACGCGTTTCCCGTCCAGCAGGTGCTGGTCATGGCGGGACTGGTGTCGCTGGCACCGTTGCTGTTCTTCGGGGTGTCGACCATCGCGACCTTCCCGTTGGCGGCGGCCAGCTGGTTCCTCATCGAGAGACGAGCCATGCGGCTCAAGCACCGCATCCGTGGCGAGGAGCCGCTTCCGGCCACCTCGACCTGAGTTGACCGGGCGGGTTGGGCCGCCGGCTCGTCACATCCGACGCAGGACGAACCCGGTCCAGTCGCCGCGCCCCTGTCGATTGAGCTTCTGGGCTCGACGTTGCCAATCCCAGATCTGCTTGTACCCGAAGACCCGAACCATCTTTGGAAGCAATTCTGGGTCATTCAGTGGGACGTCACGCCGATACGCCTCGCTGGCGATGAACTGCAGGAAACTCGAGTCGTCATAGGTCTCATCCACCCGCAAACCCACCGACTGAGCTGCCAGCGCCATGCCGCGTCGTGACGGAACGACGATATGGCGGGGTGCGTCGATGGCGATCCAGTCGGCCCCATACATCGGCCAGGCCTCCGACGAACTTGTCGGCAAGCGGACGAGGCAGGTGCCACCAACCCCAAGCTTGTCGTGGGCGATCTTGAGTGTCTCGACCGGGTTGGGCATGTGTTCCAGCGAGTGGTTGAACATGATCAAATCGAATTCGCCGGGTAGGTCAGCGAGGTAGCGCTTCAGCAGCGGGACGCCCATTGGTGTCGCCCCCTCCGCGTCGAGGAAGGGGTCGGCGCCGCATAGCTCGGTGAAACCGGCCCGTGCCAACCGATCGAGCAGCACCCCGCTGCCGCAGCCGACATCGAGAATCCGAGTGTCGCGCTTCACGCCCAGCTTGCCCAGTATCCGCATGACGTCCCCGCTGGAATCGCTCCGCTGCAGGGGAACCCGGATGCTCTGTGGAATTGCGGACATCAGGCCGCCTACCAGCCAGCCACCGGTGCGCGTCTTGAAGCGGTCTTCCTGCACGGTCACCCACTGGCGCAATCCGGGCTGAACGGGAAACACGAACGAGTAGTAGTGGTTGGGGTAGTGGCGCATCAGTTCTTCGCCGTCGAGCGCATCGACGATCTGCACCGAATCGCACTCGGCACAGCTGAAGTAGTCGAACTGCTCGCGGGTCCCGAAATACATCTCCCTGGCCACGAAGGTCTCGTGGGGGCCGATCGACCCGCACATCCGGCACGCCCTGGTAACCTCGCTCACTTCGCCCTCCCCAGCCGAGACATCGACTCCCACAACGATACTGCCGGGCTTTCCGGTTCCAGAACGGGTGGCCCGCCATCACGTGTCGGTACCCGCCGGGCGGCCCCGGCGCTTACGCTTATGGTGATCACCCGACCCACTCTCGCCGGTTGGGCGCGAACCGTAGTTTGGCGTATGCCTCCGCGACGTCGGCGGCCTTCCGGCGACTTTCGGCCGGCGTCGTCATCTGGGCGGCAATCGAACGAGCCCTCTCCGCGTAGTCGGGGGCGAGGATCCGGCGAAGATCGGACACCAGTGATTCTCGGTCAGTGGCCGAAAAACGGCGCGTGGCACCGACTTTCAGTTTCTCGAGCTGACCGCCCCAGACGGTCTGATTGGCGTCCATCGACAAAATCAGCGTCGGCACGCCGGCGCGCAGGCTCGCCGCGGTGGTGCCCGAACCGCCATGGTGCACGATGGCGCGGCAGGCCGGGAACACGGTCGCATAATTCACCGCGCCCACCACCTTGACATGCTCCGCGGGGCTGACGTCTCGAAAGTCGCTCCAACCGGCACAGATCAACGCCCGCTCGCCCAACTCCGCGCACGCCGACGCGATCATGGCGACCGTGTCGGCCGGCGATTCAACCGGCATGCTCCCGAAACCGAAGCAGATCGGTGGCCGGCCCTTGGCGATCCAGGGCGCGACCTCGTCGTCGGCCGTGGTGGCCAGTTCCATGGTCAGGGTGCCGACGAACGGGCGGCGATCAGCCCATCCGGCCCACTCCTGCGCGAGGCCAGGAAAACAGACCGCGTCATAGCCCTGGATTTCCAGCGAACCGCGATCGGTGATCCGGCGCATCGGGGGCCTGTTCGCCTTCGGCAGGCCGAGTTCACGCCGTTGAGCGTCCTCGACCTTCTTGTTCAGTCGCCAGGCCACCCAGTCGAATGCCGTCATGGCGCCCCGGCTCATCGGAGCCGGCAAGAACGAAATCGCCTGACCGTTGGGACGCATGGGCACGTGATACAGCGTGGCGAATGGAATGTCGTAGAACTCCGCGACGTTCGCCGCGGGCTCCTGGTAGCTCTGGCCGGTGAGCAGGAGGTCCGCTCCGTCCGCGATCGAGGTCAGCGTCGCGTTCATCCCGACCCAGCACTTGTCGCTTTCCGCCCACAGTTCACGCCAGGTGCGCCTGATCTGGCGGACCCTCCAGAACTCGCTGAACGCCGACGTCCAGAAGTCACGGTACAAGTCGAGCCAGGCCTGCGACTCCAAGCCGTACGGGAAGGTCGTGAGTCCGGCCGTCTCCGTGAACGCGACCGAATCCGGGGGGACGGCCATCCGCACGTCGTGTCCTCGGCGCTGCAACTCGCGGCCGACGACCACGGAAGGTTCGACATCCCCCCGCGTCCCGTAGGCCGCCAGCACAAACTTTTAGCCGAATCATCGACTTTCAATTGTTGTGCGGCGTCGCGGTGCGCCGTCAGCGTCGCGCGGTCGTCAATCCTTGCGCCAGAAAGCACCGTAGCCGTCGATGTCGACGATTTCGGCGGTGATTCCGTGCTGCGAGCGGTAGTCGGCGACGGCCTTGCGGCACCCCTCCAGGTTGTAATCGTCGATGATGCAGAAACCGCCCGGCGACAGCTTCGGATAGAGCGGTTCGAGTGCCTGAATGGTGGACTCGTAGAGGTCACCGTCGAGCCTCAGCACCGAGATCTGTTCGATCGGGGCCTTGTGCAGGGTGTCCTTGAACCAGCCCGGGATGAAGCGGACCTGGTCGTCGAGCAGCCCGTAGCGCTCGAAATTCGCCTTCACCTGATCCTGAGTCACGGCCAGGATCGGCGCCGCGTGGTGCAGGCCCAGGTTGAACCGCGGCAGCTTGTCGGCCTCGTAGTTCTCCTCGTCCGGGGGCGGCACGCCCTCGAACGAATCGCAGAGCCACACGTTCCGTTTCTCGTCACCGTAGGCGGCCAGGACCGCGCGCATCAGGATGGAAGCTCCGCCGCGCCAGACGCCGCACTCGACCAGATCGCCGGGGACGTCCTCCTGAAGCACCGTCTCCACGCAGTGTTGCAGGCTGGTCAGGCGCTGCATGCCGATCATGGTCTCGGCGTCCGCCGGCCAGTCCCGGCCCGCGTCGCGCGCCTCCTTGTCGAAGGGAACCTTGCGCACCAACATGAAGTTGCGGGTCTTGAGCATCGGCATGCCGACCAGCCAGTTCAGCCCGGCGCGCGTCTTCAGCGGCCAGCCCACGGGCACGAGTTGTTCCATGCCGTATCTGGTGAGGTCGCGCCGGATCTGGTCGAGATACAAAGATCGGACGTCGCGATCGGTCGCGGTCAAAGCTGGCCCCTATCTCACATGCTTGGTTGCTCAGGGGCTGAGTCTATACGCCAGGCGCCGAAATGCTTACATCGGGGGTTTGCTGGAGAGCATCGGGGCGTGGGAACAGCGTCCCAAAACTATTTGCGTATTGAAATTGATTGGGCGATGGTAAACCACGACGCCGTCACCGTGCGGCGAGCCCCTCGAATCCTTCTCATACCGCCGTGGTCAGCGCATTCGGCCTCGAACCGAGTCCTCGAAGAGGTCGGCGGTCTTGGTGATGCTTTCGGCCGGTGTGCTCATCTTGGTGGCCAGATCACGGGCTCTGACGGCATAGTCCGGTGCCAGGATCTCGCGCAAATCCGCGACCAGGGATTCGCTGGTGGTTTTGGAGAAGCGCCGTGATGCACCGACCTTGAGCCGCTGGAGTTGGTTGCCCCAGTACGGCTGGTCGGCCGAACTCCACAGAATCAGGGTGGGCACGCCCGCGCGCAGGCTGCAGGCGGTGGTGCCCGAGCCCCCGTGATGGACGATCGCCTTCGACGCGGCGAAGATCCGGGTGTAGTTGACCGGACCCACGACTTTGACGTGGTCCGGAACCGGTACGCCGGTGAAGTCGGTGCCGCCGGCGCACAGCAGGGCCCGCTCACCAAGTTGCGCGCCGGCCGCGCCGATCATGTCGAGGGTGGCCACCGGGGATTCAACGGGGATGCTGCCGGTCGCGAAGCAGATCGGCGGCGCACCGGCCGCGATCCACGATTCCACCTCGTCGTCGGCCTCGGTGGTCAACTCCATGGTCAGCGCCCCGACGAAGGGTCGTTGGCGAGCCCATCTGGCCCATTCCCGCGCTAGGCCGGGGAAGCAGACGGCGTCGTAGGCCTGGATCTCCAGCGCTCCGCGTTCGGCGATCCGGTGCGGAGACGACACCGTGGCCGGCGATAGGCCGAGGTTGGCGCGCTGCTCGTTCTCCACCTTCTTCGTCGCACGCCAGAACAGCCACTCGAGCAGCCTGCCCGTCGAGCGGACCACGGGTGCCGGCAGCATCGGGACGACCTCGCTATTGGGACGCATGGGGAAGTGATGCAGCGAGATCAGGGGAATGCCGTAATGCTCGGCGACATTCGCCGCGGGTTGCTCGTAGTTCAGGCCGGTGGACAGCAGGTCGGCGCCGTCGGCGAGCGCCAGCAGGGTCTGACTGGTCGTCGGCCAGTACTTGATTATCGGCGCCCACAGGTCGCGCAGCGACCCGGTGGGGTTACGAACCAACCGGGCCCAGAATGTCCGCAGGAAGTCCTCGTTGAGAAACTCTTCGAGTTCGGGACCATAGGGCACCGCCGACAGGCCCGCCGACTCGGCGAACTCCACCAGGGCGGGCTGAACGGCGATTCGGACTTCATGCCCCCTGCGCTGCAGTTCGCGGCCGACGGCGACGGACGGTTCCACATCGCCGCGAGATCCGTAACAGGCCAGGGCAAACCTCATGACCAACTCGCTGCCTTCCAGTCGTGGGTCGCCCGGCTCAACTCGGTCGTCTCGGTCATTATTCTCGGGGTATCGAACGCGGCTGCGGCGCCGCCCCGACAGGAGTCAGCCGAATCGCCTCGTGGTGGCGAAACGCTCCAGAAGGTCAGCGGTCTTGGCGATGCTTTCAGCGGGCGTCGTCATCCGGCCGGCGAACTCGCGGCACCGCGCGACGTAGCCCGGAGCGAGGATCAGGCGCAGGTCTTCCAACAGCGTTTCGCGGGTGGTCGCCGAAAAGGGTCGGGCGGTACCCACCTTCAGTGCCTTGACCTGGTTCGCCCAGATCCGCTGGTCACCGGTGCTCCATAGGCTCAACGTTGGGACTCCGGCTCGTAGACCTGCCGCGGTGGTGCCGGCACCGCTGTGGTGGACGACGGCCCGGCAGGCGGGGAAGACCGCCGCGTAGTTCACCGGACCCACCACCTTGACGTGGTCGGGGTGAGCGACCGCACTGAAGTCGCTCCAGCCCGAGCAGATCAACGCCCGCTCGCCAAGCTCCGCACACGCCGCACCGATCATGGCGACGGTTTCAGCTGGGGACTTGACCGCCGTGCTGCCGAAGCCGAAGCAGATCGGTGGGGTACCTGCGGCGATCCATGCCGCCACCTGTTCATCGGCGTCCGTGGTCATCTCCATGGTCAGCGTCCCGACGAAGGGCCGTTGGCCGTCCCATTCCGCCCACTCGGCCGCCAGGCCGGGGAAGCATTGCTCTTCGTAGGCTTGAATCTCGAGCGCCCCGCCGTCGGTGATCCGTCGCGGCGCGGGGCGGGTCGCCTTCTTGAGTCCCAGTTCGCGGCGCTGAGCGTCTTCGGCTCGTTTCGTCACCCGCCACTGCTGCCAGTCCAGCGCCTTCATGATCGAGCGGACCACCGCCGGGGGCACGCCCGGGGACAGTTGGGCGTTCGGCAGCATCGGGAAGTAATGCATGGTGGCCAACGGGATGCCGTAATACTCGGCCACATTGGCGGGGATTGCCGGGAAGCCCGGGCCGCTGAACACCAGATCGGTCCCATCCACGAGCGCCACCAGCGTCTTGCTCATCTCCGCCCACGACTCGGTGAGCAGGTCCTGAGCCTCGCGCCACAGTCTGACCTTCTCGCCGACCTTCCAGAACTGACGGAGGAAATCCTCGGCCCAGAAGCCCTCCTGCTGATCCCGCCCGTACGGAACCGCTGAAAGTCCCGCCGACTCGACGAGGCTGGCCAGGTTCGGCGGGACGGCCAAGCGCACTTCGTGCCCGCGGCGCTGCAGCTCGCGGCCGACCACGGTGCTCGGCTCGATGTCGCCGCGGGTTCCGTAGCTTGCCAGGGCAAATTTCATTGCGGGTTCGATCCCTTCCGGGTTGTGGTGGGCGCGGGCGGCGCCGGAGGTCATTATCACTGCTCTTCCGACTATGGGTCGCCAGTGCCCCTCGGATTCGGCGGAGCGCCGGGTGCAATCGTGGCAACACCTGCTGCCATACTTCCTATGCTCGCGGATCGTCACACAGTTGGTCCACGACGACGCGGCCCCAGGTGATATCGCCGGGTCACCGCCGCCGTAGGGAAAGGATGATCGCATGTCCGAAACGCCGGAGGGAGCCCCGCCGAAGGTCAGCATCGTGTCGACGACGCACAACCAGGAGGGCTACGTCCGCCAGGCGTTCGACAGCTTCGTCGCACAGCAGACCGACTTTCCGGTGGAGATCATCGTCGCCGACGATGCGTCCACCGATTCGACCCCGGCGATCATCCGGGAGTACGCCGAGCGCTACCCCCACATGTTTCGGCCGATCTTCCGGCCGGAGAACCTCGGCCTCAACCGAAACCTCGTCGGCGCCCTCGGAATCGCTCGCGGCGAATACATCGCGTTGTGTGAAGCGGACGACTACTGGGTCGACCCGCTGAAGCTGAGCAGGCAGGTGGCATTTCTTGATGCGCACCCGCAGACTTCGGTGTGCTTTCACCCCGTTCACGTGGTATGGGAAGACGGCAGCAACAAGGACTCGAAGTTTCCCCCCGTCTACCTGCGCGGAAACCTGACCGTGGACGCTCTGCTCCTGATGAACTTCATCCAGACCAACTCGGTCATGTACCGCCGCCTCGATGGCTACGACGACATCCCCGCCGATGTGATGCCACTGGACTGGTACCTGCACGTGCGGCACGCGGCTCAGGGCGAGATCGCCATGCTGCCGGAGACGATGGCCGTCTACCGTCGCCACGCCGAAGGCATGTGGCACACCCAGGCGGTGGACCCGCCGAAGTTCTGGCTCACCCATGGGCCCGGCCACGCCGCGACGTTCGACGCCATGCTGGACCTGTTCCCGGACGACCCCGCGCGGGAGGAGTTCATCGCCGTTATGGCGGACTGGATCCTGCGTGAGATCGCCAAGGTTCCCGGTCCGGAAGGGCGCGACGCGCTCCGAGACACCATCACGAGGCATCCGCGGATGGCGATGCTGGCACTGCAGTACCGCTGGGCACCGCAGTCGTCGCGGCTGAGGACCCTTGCCCGCAGGCTGGCGGCGGTAGCGCCGAACCCGCGGGGGCTCCCAGACGTCTGGCCGGCGTGGCTCAAACGCCCTTAGGAGGTAACGTCGGCGGACGGATTCAACCCTACGGCAACCACTGCAAGCCGCGGACTAACGCCCTCCACGCGAGGGTCTGGAACGTCGACCGCATCCCGTTCGCTGCCTGTAACCGCTGGTCCCGAGGGTGCCCACCGCGAAATACAGTCTGATCGGCCGAAAATCGGCAGCCGCGGGAACCGTCGAAGGTCTTCTTGTAGACTCAGCGAGCAAACTACCGGCCATGCCTCGAAGTTTGCGGAACCCGCCTGCGCGGATACAGGCTGGTCCAGATCAATCCGGGGAGATAACGGTGTCCAACGAGGTAAGCGGCAGTGCAGAGTTGAAGACGGGGACGTCGCTCCCAACTGTCTCGGTCATAACGATCACCTACAACGACCTCGACGGGTTGAAGCGCACGGTGGAGAGTGTGCGGGCTCAGCGTTATCCCGGGCGCATCGAGCACATCGTCATCGACGGAGGATCCGGCGACGAGGTCATCGAGTACCTTTCCGGAATTGAGCCGGCCTTTACCTATTGGCAGTCCGAGCCCGATGGCGGGCGATACGACGCGATGAACCAGGGCATCGCCCATGCCTCGGGCGACCTGCTGTGGTTCCTGCACTCCAGTGATCTGTTCCCCGACCCCGATACGGTGGCGGCCGCCGTCGATGCGGTCGCCGGTCAGGGGTCCGCGCGCGACGTGTGGGGCTATGGCAGGGACAACCTCGTCGGACTTGGCCGCGTTCGGAGCCCCATGCCGTTCAGCCTTCGCAAGTTCCTGGCCGGCTGGCAGGTGATCCCGCATCAAGCTTCGTTCTTCGGTTCATCGCTGGTCGAAAAGATCGGTGGGTACGACGTGAACTTCGGGGTCGCTGCCGACCAGGAGTTCATTCTCCGGGCAGCGCTGCTCCGCCAGCCGATCACAATCCCACGGGTGCTCTGCGATTTCGATACGAACGGCATCGGCACCAACCGGCCGCCGGACGTGGTTTTCGACGATCTGGGGCGGATGTGGGACATGCATCATCGCTACCCCTTTGGCGGGCGGCAGCTGTCACACGCCTACATCCAGGGTTGCAAGTCCTACTTCCGCGCGGTGGCCTACATCTACAACCGCGTCCAAAGCCGAGCGGCCAAGAAGGCCGGCTAGGCCCGCCTCAACCAGAAAGAGCCCGGTTCGCGAGACTCCAACTGTTCCTTCAGGACTGGGCAAACCGCGGTCAGTTCATCGGGATAGTGGTGCTTCAAGAAGTTGAGCGCTCCGATGATCTTGAACTCGTGGTTGTAGCTCAAAAATGCCTCCAGCAAGTACTGCTCGTTCCAGAAGCAGACGGACTGAATCCATTCCTCAAGGTAATCCTTGGGACTGAAGATGTCGTGGATGTGTATCAGCACACCGGATTTCAGGATCGGTAGGATCTCGAAGTACTCGAACAGCACATCACCCTGCGGACGGATCATGTGTGAGGAGTCGATGAAGAGGATGTCGTTCTCGTCCAGTTGGCCGAACAGCGATGTGTCGATCGACTCGACCGGCTTGCGGACCACGTCGACATCGAGTTGGTCAAGCCACCCGACTTCGTATGGCTCGATGCAGACATGCTCGCACTGGTAGCCGGGGTCTTCACCCCGGTTTGCCTTGACCGCGCTGGCGGCGATGAGCGTGGACTGGCCGCTCCCGATCTCGAAAATTCGTTTCGGCTTGTAGTGGCGGATCATGTTGTAGAGGAACTCGGCATCGCCCGATTCGAAGAATCCGTTGCGGTAAAAGAACTGGTGCTCGGCTTCCCGATCCATGGGAAACTTGACCAGTTCGTCGTTGTAGTGGAATCGCTTCAGCAGCTCCAGCTGTTCGGTGACATTCCAGTCGATCCCCAACAGTTCGCGGTCTTCCGACAGCGGCTTTCGCAGGTGATCGGGGTTGAACAATGGCTCGTAGTAGTGGTCGAGCACTGGGAAGATTCCCACTTTTCGGAAAACCCGTAGGGTCTGTGGCATCCGCCCGAAACCGGTCTGACGGATCGCTCGCAGCGCCAGCGCGGACGTTGCGGCGATGGGGACCAGCAGGAAGTCGATCACGCTGAAGCACAGTTTCTGGAACTTGGTCATAGTTTGCTACACCCTTCGTCCGGCGCCACAGAAGGCTAGCTGCAGATCGTGATGCACACCGGAGAATTCAGAGTTCAGGTGACCTACTGCCAGCGTCTCCTCGGTGCACGGCCGCGTTGTGGACCTCGCTACTCGCGGAAGCGTTCCGACGAGCTCACCGTTATTCGTTTTCATCGGTAAGTATTGATGCATCTACCGCATCCCTGCGATAAACGCTCTCGTTGTTCTCACAGTCCTACCGTCCCATCGGGGCGAAGATTGCAGCCGCGCGGAGTCGGCTTTCGTCTAGTCGCGAAAAAAGATTCCGTCTGCTTGTAGCATCCGGCCATCGCGAGGATCCCTGAAACCAGGGACCAATTCCGTAAGAACGAAGCCCGATGAATAGGCAAGATCCAACGCCTCGCGAATCAACATCCCGTCCTCGTAAAGGGGGATGAAAGACAACTCGAGTTGCGCGCCGATCACGTGATCTTTGATCGTCGCGCTTCCGCCGGCGACGACGTGCTTCTCAAAGCCTTGGACATCGATCTTGAGGAAGATCTGGTCGCTGGGCCTCAGATATTCCGGCGCGATGGTGTCAAGCTTGTGTATCGGAACTTCCTCCGTGCCGATATAGTTTGCCGGCGGAAAGGCGTCCTGGTGGCTTTTCAGCATGGGCAGGATGGAACTACTCGCGCCGGCATTACCCGCCACATTGATGGAGACCATTCCATCGCTATCGCCGAGAGCGCATTGTCGGCATTCCCACAACGGATCCTTCGCCGCGTTACGTTCGAGAAGCGCAAATGGCGCCGATAGTGGCTCGAACGAAACAATCGGACCCTTGTAAGCCGCCATGCGCAGGTCCGTGGCATATTGACCCGAGTTCGCCCCCACATCAAAAACTGTATCGACCCGACGCATCTCGAGTTGCTTGACGAACTGGCGCTTCCAGCCCCCTTCTGAATAGGGGCGGGCAACCTCAATCGTGGTGCTGCGCGCGATCAAACCCCCACGCCGGAATAATTCCACCGGGTCACATTAGCACGCTAGCCCCAGCGGGGAGTTGATCAGCTATCGCGGCTGCCGTCCAGCGACGGGTCCAATGCGGATGTTTGCTGGCGCCTGGCTCGCCGCCACTCGCGTCCGGTCGTGCAGTCGGGTGAATCAGTTCCGCGCAGTCTCGGCGTTGGCCTGGTACCACGCAACGGTGGCCTCGATCCCATCCCGCAGGGCGATCTCGGGGAACCAACCGGCTTCGCGCAAAACCGACACATCCAAGAGCTTGCGCGGTGTGCCGTCCGGCTTGCTTCGATCCCAGCGCGTTTCGCCGCCGTAGCCGACCGCGTCGGCAACCATTGCGGCGATTTCGCTGATCGTGTGGTCAACGCCGGTGCCGACATTGACGTGGCCGGGTCCATCGAAGTGCTCGAGAAGGTAAAGACAAGCCCTCGCAAGGTCATCGACATGCAGCAACTCGCGCCTCGGCGTACCGCTGCCCCAATTGGTGACCTGACGCGCGTCAAGCGCTTTCGCCTCCAGGTAGCGCCGAATTAGGGCGGGCAGCAGATGCGATCCGGTGGGGGAGAAATTGTCGCCCGGCCCGTAGAGGTTGGTGGGCATTGCCGAGATCCAGGCCAGGCCGTACTGACGGCGGACCGCCTTAACCTGAAGAATGCCCGCGATCTTCGCGATCGCATAGGCATCGTTGGTCGGCTCCAGCGGACCGGTGAGCAGCGCACTCTCGGCGATGGGCTGCGGAGCGAGTTTTGGGTAGATGCATGATGAGCCCAGGAACAGTAGTCGCGGCACGCGCGCGGCGACGGCGGCATCGAGGAGGTTGACCTGGATCTGTAGGTTCTCGGACAGGAAATCAGCGGGATATGTGCTGTTGGCCGAGATGCCGCCGACGCGGGCGGCGGCGTCGATGATGACCTGGGGTCGCGACTCGGAAATGAACTCGAACGTCGCCGAGCGATCGGTGAGGTCAAGCTGATCGCGGGACCGAAGGACAAGGTTGGTGAACCCCTCGGCCTCGAATCTACGCACGAGGGCCGACCCGACCAGCCCACGGTGTCCGGCGATGTACACGGGCAACCCGCGATCGAGTGCTCCGATACTCCACTCCATGCTTCTGCTAGCTCCAGCCCGGAAGGTCCGGTTTGTCGATCCAAGGCGTACCGTCACAGGCCAGCGCGGCGATATCCGCGTCAACCATGATCCGCGCCAGGTCACCGGTGTGGACTGAGGCCTTCCATCCGAGAGAGTTGGCCGCCCTGGTCGCGTCACCGATCAGCGAATCCACTTCGGTGGGCCGTAGATAGCGATCGTCGAATTTCACATGCTTCTGCCAATCGAGGCCGGCGTGCTCGAAGGCGGTCTGTGCAAACTCACGAACGGTGTACCCGAGTCCCGTCGCAAGAACCAGGTCTTGTGGTTCGGGAGCCTGCAGCATTCGCCACATCCCTTCGACGTACTCGGGCGCGTAACCCCAATCGCGAACCGCGTCGAGATTACCGAGATATACCTCCGACTGAACGCCGGCTTTGATCCGGGCAACGGCCCGGGTGATCTTCCTGGTTACGAAAGTTTCACCGCGCCTTGGTGATTCGTGGTTGAACAGAATCCCGTTCACCGCGAATAGGCCATAAGCTTCGCGATAGTTGCGCGTCGCCCAATAGGAGTAAATTTTAGCCGCGCCGTACGGGGAGCGTGGATAGAACGGTGTCTGCTCATCTTGGGGTGGTGGCGAAGCGCCGAACATTTCCGACGAGGATGCCTGATAAAAGCGGCAGTCCACGTGTGATAGGCGAATCGCTTCGAGCAGCCTGATCGATCCGACACCTGTGGTGTCCGCAGTATGGACCGGCTCATCAAAACTGACCCGTACGTGTGACTGCGCAGCGAGGTTGTATACCTCATCCGGGGCGATAGTGCTCAGCAAAGTCACCAAGCGGGTTCCATCGGCGAGATCGCCGTAATGCAGAAACAACCGTGCGTCGGACTGATGGGGATCGACATAGAGGTGATTGATCCGCGAAGTGTTGAAGGTGGAGGCTCGGCGGATAAGCCCGTGTACCTCATATCCCTTGCTCAGCAGCAACTCGGCGAGGTACGAGCCGTCTTGCCCGGTGATACCCGTTATCAGCGCTCGCTTCATCGGATTCCCGCTCCTGTGCTCCAGAGGGCACCCGCAAACATCAGGTATCCGATCATGGGCCGCGGCCCCCTCCTGATTCTGATTTGAACAACTCGGTGTCGGGTCAGCCCCAATAGTAGAGGTCGGGCAGGCAGGACGTTGAACGATGACTTCGTGACCTGCATTGGTTGCTGGATAGGGGCCGGATGTAGGGTCTCAGCGAACGCTCACGACGCTGGCAACGCCCGCAGCGGGGTGCCCGAGAGGTGGTCCGATTCCACTTTGGAAGGGAGTAGGCCTAATCAGGCGGCGTTACAGATGCCACAGAGGATTCGTGCGTGGATTTTCCGTGGTGCGGCAATAATTGGGCGGCGATCGATTAGGCAATGAGGGGGTCGTCTTGAAGATCTCGGTTATCGGCTCCGGCTACGTCGGGCTCGTCACGGGCGCGTGCCTGGCCGAAAGCGGCAATGACGTCGTCTGTGTGGACATCGACCGGGCCAAGATCGAGCAACTCCTCGCCGGTGGTGTTCCGATTTACGAGCCCGGCCTTGCGGAGCTGATCGCGAAGAACCGGGCAAGAGACCTCATCGACTTTACGACTGATGCCAGGCGAGGGATCGAGCACGGGGACGTGATATTTATAGCCGTTCCCACTCCCATGGGTGAAAGCGGCGCGGCCGATTTGACCCATGTCTACTCAGCCGCGAAGGCAATCGGATCCCATATGGACCGGTACAAGGTCATTGTCGACAAGTCGACCGTTCCGGTTGGTACCGCCGATGAGGTCCGCGCGATCATCGCCAACGAAACCTCTTGTGAGTTCGATATCGTGTCCAACCCCGAGTTCTTGAAGCAGGGCAGGGCGATCGCTGACTTTCAGGAGCCCGACCGAGTGGTGATCGGGACCGATTCCGAGCGCGCCCACGCCATCATGGAGCAGCTCTACGAACCCTTCGTGAACTACTCACAGCCCCTCATCGCCATAGACGTCAGAAGCGCGGAGATGGCGAAGTACGCGGCGAACTGCTTCCTGGCAACGAAGATCTCGTTCATCAACGAGATCTCGAACCTGTGCGAGAAGGCCGGCGCAGACGTGTCGGCAGTCCGCGAGGCCATCGGTGCGGACAAACGCATCGGCTATGAGTTCCTTTCCCCCGGAATCGGCTACGGCGGCTCGTGCCTGCCCAAAGACGTTCGGGCGATTCTGCATACCGCAGGCAGTTTGGGTGCCGACATGCGGCTATTGCGCGCGGTCGAGCAGGTCAATGACGAGCAGAAGGCTGCTCTGGTGTCCAAAATCCTCACCCGCTTCGGAACCGGATCGGCCGCAAACGACCTGCGCGGCCTGCGGATTGGGTTGTGGGGACTGAGCTTCAAACCCCAGACCGACGATGTCCGTGCGGCCCCTTCCCTGGTGATGGCCAAGCGATTGGTCGAGTTGGGCGCAGTCGTGCGGGCCTTTGATCCCGAAGCGACCGAGCAGGCGAAGAACGTCCTTGGAGACTCGATCGAGTATGCCGACGACATGTACGGGGCCGTCGAAGGCGCCGACGCGCTATTGCTCCTCACCGAGTGGAAGCAGTTCCACCAGCCGTCCTGGCAACGTGTCAAAGGCGTAATGCGTGGGAACGTCGTATTCGATGGCCGTAATGTCTACGACGCTGCGCATGTGCGGGAAGAGGGTTTCGAGTACCACGGGATGGGCCGTCGATGAGAATAAGTGACAAAGGAACGACTGGGACGCGAACATGCTGGTGTGTGTCTCCCCGCCATTGCGGGGTAGTGTCGTTGCTGATCGAATCGTCGGCAGCCGCAGAACCTAGCCGCAAAACGAGGAATAGAGAATGAAATTCAGCGAGTTATCGTCGCGTCCCGTTGTCAGGTTGTATGCGGGCGACGTTCCCGATATGCCCGAGTATCGCAGCAAACAGGTGGTGGGCTTGTCGCTGAGCCAAGACGATGATTGGCATATCCGCCACGACGTCACACTTCCGCTGCCGTTACCGGATGAATCCGTCGATGTCTACCAGTCGGAAGACGTCTTCGAGCACATTGATTACAGCCAGCTTCCCGCCGCTCTAAAGGAGATCCATCGGGTCCTGAAAAAAGGCGGGCTCTTCAGGCTGTCGATGCCTGATTACCGCTGTGACCTCCTCGTCGAACGATCACTAAAAGATGAGCGAGGTAATATAGTATTCGACCCGGGTGGGGGCGGCGCATATCGCCGGCAGTACTTGCTCTTCGGCAAGAAGCAGGTGGTTAATCGTGGACATGTGTGGTTTCCGAAATACGAAACGGTCTCAAAGTTGTTGAGTGATGCTAAGTTTTCTTCGGTGGAATTCCTCCATTACTACGACGAGAACGGTGTTGCTGTCACCAAGCCTATTGACTACTCAAAAGGATTCATCAAGAGAACCCCGGATAACGACGCAAGGGTGGCCCACCCCTTCCGGCCTATGTCCATCGTCGTTGACTGCATCAAGTGACCGCAGAAGTGCTTTCCGTCCCAGTCATCTTCATCATATTCAACCGGCCGGACACGACGAGACAGGTCTTTGAGACCATCCGGGCTGCGAGACCGCGGAAGCTCCTTGTGATTGCCGACGGCCCCCGTCCGGATAAGCCGGGCGAGGCTGAGAAGTGTGCCGAGACCCGTGCCATCATCGACGCCGTCGACTGGGACTGTGAAGTGAAGAGAGACTTCGCCGAAGCCAATCTCGGCTGCCGCCTTCGCATCTCGTCGGGCATAACCTGGGCCTTCGAGTTGGTCGACAAAGCGATAATCCTCGAGGACGACTGCGTACCGTCGGCTTCATTCTTTACCTACTGCGCCGACCTCCTGGATCGGTACGAGAACGACGAGCGGGTGATGATGGTGTCCGGTAACAACCACCTGTTCGGGAAGGCCGAGACGAAAGATAGCTACTACTTCTCCAGGTACGCGCACTACTGGGGTTGGGCGACCTGGCGGCGGGCCTGGGCAAAGTACGACCTGGAGATGGCCAACTGGCCGGAGATAAGAGACAGAAGGCTGTTCGACCAGTATTTCCCGAGAACGATCGACCGCCTGTACTGGGAGTCGGTCTTCCAGCACACCTACGAACGCAAGTTCAATAGCTGGGCCTATCAATGGGTCTACAGCATCTGGGCCAACTCGGGGCTTTGCGCCGCACCCGCCCAGAACCTGGTTCAAAACATCGGTTTTCAACGCGCCGATGCCACTCACACAACGGCGGACAGCGTCTATTCGTCGCTACCCGCAGACGAGTTGGAGATGCCCCTCCGACATCCCCCAACGGTCCTTGCGAGTTCTGACAAAGATGAGTTGGAGGCTGAGATGCGTGCTGCGCGCACCCGAGGATTCTTCTACAGCCTCAACAAGTACGCCACTCTGACCCAGGCGGTCATCCGGAGAAGAACCGGCCGCGGTCCATGGCCGGACGCCGGACTAATGATCCGGGGCGGCGGGTAGGTACCACGCATTCGCGTTATCCGTCGCCGAACACCATGGTGCGGTCGGCGAGCGCACCGATTGCCGGTGCCAGTAGCCTGGCGTACTCGGGTGTGAGATGAAATTGGTTATGGTACACCAGGGTATTGCCCACGATCGGCGGGCAGCGGTCGGCGGTGCAGAACAACTCGGTGAGGTCGGCATACTGCCCGCCGCCGGCCTTGGTGGCGGCGCTCTCAACGGACATACCGCGTTCGTTAACTGCTTTCGCCTTTGACGACGAACAGGCCGTAGCTTCGTCGAGATGAACGGACAGGCACTCAGGCACATTCGACTGCAGATCCGGAATCGGACCTAAGACAAGGACATTCGCACCGGTGCCGTGCAGTTGTTGGACAAGTCGGGTCAGGCTCTCCAGCCAAGCCCGAGCGTACGGTGGGAAACCTGTCGGAAAGTCGTGCCGCAGCATACTGAGCACGACGAGTCGCGGATGCTCAATTTGCAGCCGCACCATGATCCGTTTCCGCCACTGATCGCATTCGGTGTACTTCCGCTGGAGTAGAGCGTTTGTGAACGGCAGGTCCAGCATCGGGCAGGAAGCCTTCGTCAGGGTTTCGAGCCGCCAGTGCTGCTCCGTCGCGACCTTCTCGAAAGCCGGCGCCCACATTGCAGCATTCGAGTCACCGATCAGCGCGATTCTGGTGGCGGAGGCGGTGTCGCCGCTCGCACATTCGGGTTGCTCCACCTCTAATAGGTTGAGTTGGCAACTCTTCGAATTCGTGCCCTGGCTCACCGCGTCGGCCAGCGAGGGATCGAGGTTGGCGGGAACCGCCTTCACATCGGCGGAGGCCGCGACCGCGGCCTGAACCTGCGCGAAAGTGTCCCGCACCCGCGCGTCATACAGACTGATGTCACGGCCTGCGGGAGCGGGCCCAGCGTTGACGGCCAGTGTTCGTGCTGCCGGGCCGTGACCGACCGGGTTGGGCACGAATACCAGCAGGGCCACGCCCACACAGACCGCGACTGCGGTGGCGACGCCGCCGATTGCGAGGCTGCGGCGCGGTGATGTGCGGACGGATGTGGTGTAACGGATCGGGTTCTCGATAAACCGGGTGGTGAGCACGGCCAGCACGAAAGAGACGGCGAGTGCCGCCAGACCATCCAGCAGCCCGAGGCCGGGGCGGCCCAGCAAGGGCGCTGCCAGCAGCAGGACGGGCCAATGCCAGAGATACCACGAATACGACACCCGGCCAAGAGCCTGCATCGGCGACCATGCCAAGACCCGGCCACACCCCCAAGTGGGTGCGGCGCAACCCGCTCCGATCACCAGCGCTGTGCCTATCACGGGCAGCAGCGCTGCGGTACCCGGATAGGGAGTGGTCGCGCCGATCATGTTGCAGGCCAAGAGGATCATGGCCAGGCCAACCCATCCTGAGGTCGTCGCCAGTAAGGCTGGCAGGCGCCTCCACAGCTCGCTGGTAAGAGCCACCAGGCCACCGGCTCCCAACTCCCAGGCGCGGGTGGGCAGCGAGAAGAATGCCACGGAAGGCGCCACCTGAGTGGCCGCCAGCGAAACGGCGAACGAGACGGCGGTCACCACAGCCAAGACTGCCAGATATGGAGTCGTTGATGGGGCTGCTCCCTCGGCGCGCCGGCGCGCCCGTCGGACCAGCCAAGCCGTGCCGATTATCAATGCGGGCCACACCAGATAGAACTGTTCTTCGACGCCCAGCGACCAGTAGTGCAAGAACGGTGAGGGAGGCCGGTAGGCGATCTGGTAGTCGACGCCCTGCAAAGCGAAGCGGTAGTTGCCGACATAAAGCGCACTGGCAATGCCGTCGCCGATGACTGTCCTGGCTTGTAGCGGATTCAGCAGCGCGGCGGATGCAATCGCGGTGACTACGCCAACGAGAGCCGACGCCGGCAACAATCTGCGCGCCCGCGCCCCATAGAATCGGCCCAGCCGGACAGTTCCCGCGTTGCTTGCCTCGCGCCAGAGGATTCCGGTGATGAGGAAGCCGGAGATGACAAAAAACACGTCAACACCGACGAACCCGCCGCCGACACCGGGCATATAGCAGTGGAAAAGAACGACGGCCAGCACAGCGACCGCGCGCAAGCCCTCGATGTCCTGTCGAAACCCCGGACGCTCCGAACGACGAGCACCACTGTGCCTCTTGTCCGCGACCGATACCGATTCGGAAGCGAGAGCTTCCGCACCGACGGAAGGCGGGGGAACTTCACCGTGGGTAGCGTCTTCCGCGTTCATGCCCGCCCTTCTTGCTTTCTGAGAATTATCTGCCACGAGGCCAGTGGAGGCCTCGTTATCGAGAAGATCATCGCACCGAAAAGCCGTCGCGGCGCCACGACGCGAGCCTTGCCAACTGAGCCACGACCATAATCGGCTAAACCTGCTGCGCGAGAGGACTATACGTCGAGACGCCGGCGACTCACCAGCACATCGACCATGCTGCGGCCGGCGAAATCGGCATAATTGGCTTGGGTTATTGCCGGGACGGCGCGCTCATAAAGCCAGCGCCAGTCATTGTGTAGATCGTAGACGTAGAACCCTCCGTCGGCGAACGGCTTCAGAGTGGCTGTGATGTTAGGCGACTTCGCCTCCAGCGCCACCACGAGACCGGGGTTCGGGAAGGTCGCGATGTCCGGGGTGACTGCCGGTTCGGCGCCCTCGATATCGAGCTTGATGAAGGACACCAGATCCTTGTCGGCACCTACTATCGCCGACAAGGTGTCCGCCTTGACCGTGATGGGAACCCAGTCGCCGCCCATCACGGCACGATCCGGATCGTCCTCGTCGGGCGGGGTGATCCGATTCCACGAGTCGTGCTGCGGATGCAAATGGAAGGTGACCTCGCCTTTCGACGACGTGACGGCCGATTCGATGACGGTGACCTCAACGTTGTTCAATGAAACGTTGGCTCGCAGCCGCTCCACGGTCTGTGGCGCAGCTTCGACGGCGATCACCTTGCCATTCGGGCCGACCTGCTTGGCGAGCAGTACGGAAAAATAGCCCACATTCGCTCCCGCGTCGACACACACGTCACCGGGCAGAACGTGACGGCGAATGAACTCCGACAGTACGGGTTCGTGGACGCCGCGGTACTCCAGAAGAGAATTGAGTTTCGTTCCGGGCAGAAACCTTGTGCCGTAATCGGATTCCGTGGGGACTGTTGGGGCGCCGAGAACCCCGGTAAGGGTACTGATGTATCGGGCCTTGATGTTGTAGGGCAGGCGGCTGGCCGTGCAGGCGCGCATTGTGCGAACGAGCAGACGGCGGGTTGCAGGTGAGACGGCCATGACTATTGCTCCTGTCGTGCCTCGAGGGGCATGCACGCTGACACGTGGATACCTAGTCGAATAGCGATGCGGATTTCTTCCTCTCGCCCCGGGTGCCCAGGTATTGCAGGCAAGGCCTCATCGGTGCAGTGCCAGTCTCGACCTGACGTGCGCTCAAAGGTCATCGTCACCCGTTTGATTCAGCAGCGATTTGATAGCCGCGCATGGCGATCGGAGTGAACACTGCGAACAGAACCGTTGCCCAGATCAGCGTCACCACCAGGGGCCAGAGCAGGGGACCGCCGTAGGACAGGGCCCACATGGCTTCGATAGGAGGCGACATCGGCTGCGCACGAACGATCGGTTGAAGCCAGTCCGGGAACTGTTTGATGGGGGTCGTGCCGGGATTGACGAACGCCAGCGTGATGGTCGCGCCCACCAGCCAGTTCATGATGCCGCGGCCGTTGCTGCGAATGGCGATGGCCAGCACCAGGGCCGAGTAACCGATCACCATGATCGAGGGGATCAGAAGGTAGACCACAACCGCGAGCCAGCCGTGTGCGAAGCGCAGACCAAGAAACACTCCGAGTGAAGTAATCAGGATCGTCCCGAAGAGCGCGCGCAAGGCCTCGGCGATGAAGAATCCGATGAGTGCGCTTGCCCGGTGCACCGGCAGTACCCACATTCGGCTGAGCAACCGAGATTCGCGGTCGGTGTGGATTCCGACCGATCCGCCCAGGGCGCCGAACAGCGCGGACAACAATGCACAAATCGGCACCACGCCATAGAGACTGTCCACACCGGTCACCCTGTGGACCTGCTCGCCCAGCACGACCTTGTAGACGAGCAGCAGGCAGATCGGGAGCATCAGCGACCCCATCAGCACTGCGGTGTCTCGCCGCAATCGGGTAAGCAGTCGAGTGGCTTGCACCCAACTCTGAGTCAGCAGCGAGCCATTCATCTTTGATTGTGTGAACACTACGACCGCCTCTGCATTCGCAGCGTGATGGCGCCGAACACCAGCACCATGCCGAGACACCAGGCCAAGCTGATCACCAGGTGGTCCATCAGCACTCGGCCGGCGGCAAATCCTCGCAGCGTTTCGACGACCTGCGACACAGGCTGGTTACGCACAAACGGGCGCAACCAGTTGGGAAACGTCTGTTCGGGAGCGATTCCGGTGGAGAGCAAGAACAGCATCAACTGGGGGACGAACAGAAGGTGGGTGGCTCCCTGGACGCTGTTGGTGCTGGATCCCAGCGCGTCCGCCCCTAGGGCCACGGCCAGGCAGAGCAGCAATGCCAACAGGACAAACGCCACCACGTATCCAGGCCCGCCGGTCATCCGGAATCCGAACGCATAGCCGGCCACCATCGCAACCATGAGGACGAGGCCGCCGCGCATGAGGGTGGCTACCATGCGCGCGGTCACGGGGGCCGCCGCGGTGATCGGCATCGTCCTCAATCGCTCGCCGATCCTAGTTTTGTGATCACGTGCAGCGCGGTCCGCGGTGAACAACGCTACGAAGATCACCGACTGGACGACCACCGCCGGCACCAGGTACTGCGAATAGCTCACGCGGCCCGTGTCGACCAGGCCGTGCAGTGCAACGCTGAAGCCTGCCAAGTAGGCGACGGGTGCCACCACCTCGAACGTGAGACTACCGTCGCGCGCTGCCGACCGTAGCGAACGTTCGGTGAGAGCCGCCAGCGCGCTCATGACGGAGCGACGGTTTGCTCGGTGAGGTGCAGGAAAGCCTCGTCGAGTGAAGGCTTGCGCAGCGAGATGTCCGTGAGATCGACGCCGATATCCTCTACCCGGCGAAACACATCACTCAGTGTGGCCACTCCGTCGGGGGCGGGAACTGAGACTGAATTCGTGTCCGGGTCGACCTCGATACCTTTTATCCCCGCTAGCGCAGCTGCGACCTGCGGCAGGTCGGCCGGATTCGTGGGGCTGACCTGGCAGTAGCCGGTGCCCACCCTGCGCTTGAGTTCCTCGGCTGTTCCGCTGGCAATGACTTGTCCCTGGCCGATGACGACGATCGAGTCGCTCAGTACGTCGGCTTCTTCCAGGTACTGGGTGGTCAGCAGGACGGTGATGCCCTGGACGGCCAATGAACTCACCAGCGCCCAAACATCCCGTCGAACGCGTGGGTCCAGCCCGGTGGTCGGCTCATCGAGGAAGAGCACCTTGGGCAGCACAACCAAGGCGCTGGCAAGATCGACGCGCCGCCACATGCCTCCCGAGTAGGTGACAACCCGGCGGTCGGCGGCCGCGACGAGGTCGAACTGCTCGAGCAACTCATCGGCGCGGGCTTTCGCCTGCTGGCGATTCAGGCCGCGCAGTCTGCCGAACAGCACCAGGTTCTCCCGGCCGGTGAGCAAGGGGTCCACCGCGATGAACTGCCCAGACATCCCGATACTGGCGCGTACCTGGGCCGGCTGCTTTGCGATGTCGTATCCCGCGACCACGGCACGGCCTGAACTGGGTCGGATCAGTGTTGACAGGATGTTGATGGTGGTCGTCTTGCCGGCGCCGTTGTGGCCCAACAGGCCGCACACCGTTCCGGCCGGAACCGAGAAGCTCACGCCACGCAGCGCCGGCGTGCTTCGCCCGAACGTCTTTGTAAGGTCCCTAACCTCGATCGCCAGTGAGTTCACCCCGGGGAGTATTCCACAGTGTTTGCCAGTCTATGCCCGCAGTGCTAGCACCGGCGTTAATTCGCGGACGTCCGTTGCCGCCCGTGGGCGTTGGCCGTGCTGGCGATATGTACCAGTGCGGGGACTTTGTGCCCTAGTCATGCAGCGGCGCGGAAAGTTCGGAACTTGGTAGCTGTGGATAGCCGCTCCCTCCCAACATCGTTGTCCCCGTCGGAGTCGCACCGAGCAGCAGTGGGGCGTGACTTGTCAGAACAGTCCCAATCCCATGGCCACCAGGGCGATCCCGCCAACCGCGGAGACGATGGCAAGAAACTCGAGATTGTAGGTCTGGGTCCAACCGTGCACGGATTTCAGAAGCGCTTCTGTCTTGGTGGGGGCGACGAAGTAACCGAGAAGCATGATCTCAATGATCGCCAGCATGATCGCGACAAAAGCGATGGCCGCACCCAGCTGTGCGAAAATCGGCGCCCCCGAGGTCGCGATGATGAGGAGCGCGGCGGTCGTTTGCAGCGGTGAGTAGGTCAGGCCCATGAATAACGAGATCCACACGGATCCTTCTTTCCACGCCCCGTAGAGGCGGCCGCCCAGGCGGCGCAGTCCCGCGACGATTCCCGTCGAGCCTTCTTCGGGGGTCAACAGCCGTGAGAGCGCTGTCGGCTGTTCGGCCTCCGTCGGCGGATCGCCGTCGGGGCCACCCTCGGATGCGACATCCGCGGCCGGCGCGCTCCGTGACCGACGGCGCGCAATAAGACGCAGAGCCAAGCGGGTGGCAATCAACAGTGACAGTGCGCCGAGTGCGAGCGGAATGGGTTGGAGCGCTGCGCCGTCGGAGGCCGGAGGTGGCGCGAACTTTTGAAGGAAGGACCCGAGCCGCGGCAGATAGTGCAGCGCGGTCAACGGAACAACCAGGAACCAGAAGTTGAGGATCAGGCAACCGAGGTAGTAAAAGAGCAGGTTTTTTCCCGGTCTCGGCCGGGAGGTGACGAGGAAGGTGGCGACGAGACGCGGGGGATCAGGCACCGTGACGAGCGCCAAGACCAGCACCGAACCCCACATGGCCGCAACCCTACCGTCGCCTGCCGCCGATCTTTGCTCTGGGGTTTCGTGTCCTTTCCGGCTCGCCGTCACCCGACCACTGCCTTTGCTGCCCACCCTGGCAGCGCGGCGAGATCGGGCGCCGACCGCGGTCCCTCCGTGAGCCCGACACCAGTGGTTAGGCCCGAGCCGATGGCGCGGCCGTCATCGGCCGTGGTCGGGGCATACCTCCGTCACGAGGCCTGTTGGAACGCCTGACCGGCTGCAAGTGCGGTCCACGTCACACCACATTCGTGGTTGTGCCGCTGGCGTGGCGCTGTGGTGTTCGTCATAGGGCCCGCGGACCGGGGGGCCCGCACCCGGGACCGGGGATGCCGACCGGACCAGGAGGTGCCGTGCTCTTCTGGGTAAGCTGCCTTTGCTGCGGGTCGGTATAGTCGAGTCCATGAATTTCGAGGCGATCGAACGCGGCTTGGACTGGCTGAAGAGTCCCAAGTACCTGCCAGGGCGCCTCGAAATGGAGACCCAGCGTGGACGGCGCCTGGAGATGGAAATCGTGTCCTTCAAGCTTCGAATCCCAATCGCGGGAGCGGTGCTGAAGTTCCCGGTTTTCATGATGATCATGCCGGCCGGTTCCTCACCCATCCACGGAACACCTCCGCACTCGGAGCACGACGCGCGCTGACGTGCCGGGCTGACCTGTGCACTTCGGGAAAAACCGGTTTGCACTGGTAAACTCGGCCCACGGCTTGTCGTTTAGAACGCGCCGGGTCCGGTGGATACGCGGACCGCTGATCGAGTTCCGCTCTCTCGACTGAAGAGAATCACGACCCCGGTCGTCCCCGTTGGAGTGACGTCGCGGCACCGTGCAGTTTGCCGGGGTCCGGCTGCACCCGTCGCACAGGGGCCGATCTTGGCGCCGCCGCGGCGTGGTTACCCGTGGGTTGGGCACACCGCGAACAACGTCCCGCGGGTGGGTTTGCAGGGGTTCGCCGGAGCGTCGGCGAGAGTTGCCGGAGGCCGCCGACCGGCTCGCCCGGCCGGTTACCGGCCAGCAAACCCCTTAGCGGGCCTCTCGCCGAACGCCGCTCGACCACCAGCAACCACTTATCTGACAGGAGAAACGCCGATGAACACTAGATATGGACACATCAGTTAGCGATCAGTTAAATTGCTTGGAGGAAAATAACGGAGCAGCAGGGGGTGTCGTGGCTCACATCTGGGGATCTTCGCCACAGCAAGCAGTGTCTGACCACACAGAACTCATAGGAAGCGTCGCTGAGCAACATTTTGGCAGCATTGCTGAAGCACCTTGAACTGGTGATACAATGATCAACATGAAATCCAGCAACGTGACAAGTGCGGCTAATCAATCGCCTCGTGTGTCACTCCAGTCACGATGCTGGTACAAATGACCTTCCCGCCCTGCGGCCTGCCGTATCTTTGCGATATTGTTTGCCATGTCCGCCTGAGCAGCCAGGAGAATCGTGAGCATCAACCCGTTCGATGACGACAGTGGCAGCTTCTTCGTCTTGGTCAACGACGAGGAGCAGCACAGCCTGTGGCCGAGCTTTGCCGACCTGCCCGACGGCTGGCGTGTGGTGTTCGGTGAAGCCGACCGGGCGGCCTGTCTCGAGTACATCGAAGAGAACTGGCCCGATATCCGGCCGAAGAGTCTGCGCGACCGGTTGGCGCAGAGCCAGGATCTTTAGGGCTTACGCCCTAGTGGGAAAGCTCACCGATGACACCTGACGTAGGGGCCCTCCCGCTGTCCCGTGGACAGCTGGATATCTGGCTCTCGCAAGAAAGCGGCCTCGCCGGCACTGAGTGGCAGCTCGGTCTGCTCGTGCGGGTCGACGGCCCGGTACAGCGCGACCTTGTGCATCAGGCTATTCGCCAAGCCCTGCAGGAGGCCGAGCCGGCCCGTGCCACCTTCTTCGAGAAGGACGGCCAGGTGTTCCAGCGGCCTGCTGATTACTCCGATCTCGAGTTGCCGTTCTACGACCTGCGCGACTCCGATGATCCCGAGCACGCGGTCCGGGAGATGGCGTCGGCCATTCAGCACACGCCGCTGCCGCTCACCGGCCGGCTGGTGAAGTTTGCCATGTTCCGTACGCAGGATGATCAGTACTACATCTTCGGCCTCGGCCACCACATCTCCGTCGACGGACTGGGCATGGCCCTGGTGTGCCGTCGTATCGCCACCATCTACTCGGCCCTGGTGGCCGGCACCGAGATTCCGCCCGCCTACTTCGGTTCGCTTCGCGATCTGGTCGAGCTCGAGACCGCTTACGCGGCGTCTGGGGATTTCCAGGACGACCAGACCTACTGGGGCCAGCACCTCCCGCCGGAAAGCGGGCTGGATCACCGTCGGCGCGAAGCGGCGAGCGGACACGACGCCTACACCCCGTCCGCGTCCGTCCAGCTGGATCCGGCCGTCGTCGGGCACATCAAGGAACTTTCGAAGAACCTGCGCATCCGCCGGTACACCGTGTCGACCGCGGCGACTGCTCTGCTGGCCCGGGCCTGGTCGGGCAGCAATTCCGAAGTTGCACTGGACTTCCCGGTCAGCCGCCGCGTGGCCGCCGAGTCGAAGACGCTGCCGGCGATGCTGGCCGGCGTCGTGCCGCTCGTGCTGGACGCCGCCCCGGAACTGACCGTGGGTGAATTCTGCCGCACGGTGGACGCCCGCCTGCGCGAACTGCTGCAGCACCAGCGGTTCCCGGTGCACACCCTCGAGGGCGGCGGCGGCGGCGGGCGGCAGGCCTCGAACCGGGTCGCCGTCAACTTCATCCCTTCCCGGCTCACGCTGGACTTCGGAGGCGCGCAGGCGACGGCGTCGTACACCAACCACGGGCCGGTCGGGCATTTCGGGCTGTTCTTCATGGGCGCCGGTGACGAGCTGTTGCTCAGCACCGCCGGCGCGGGAGAGCCGTTCGCGAGCTTCGAGGTCGCCGATCTGGCGGAGCGCCTGCAACGGATCATCGTCGCGATGGCGGCCGATCCCGATCGGCCGTTGTCCTCGCTGGATCTGCTCCTCGAAGACGAGCACGCGCGCGTCGGCGGGTGGAGCAACCGGGCCGCGCTGAACGAGCCCGCGGTCGCACGGGTGTCCATTCCGGAGGTGTTCGCCGAGCACGTGCAGCGCGCACCGGAGTCGGTTTCGGTCCGATTCGCCGGGCGGTCGCTCAGCTACGCCGAACTGGACGAGGCCTCGAACCGGCTGGCGCATCTGCTCGCCGGGCACGGCGTGGGCCCCGGCGATTTCGTCGCGGTGTTGTTCCCCCGGTGCGCCGACGCGATCGTCTCGATGATGGCGGTGCTCAAGACCGGCGCGGCCTATGTGCCGATCGATCCGGCACACGAGGCCTCGCGGATGGAGTTCGTCCTCGCCGATGCGAACCCGGC
>JAGQTW010000142.1 GCA_020438785.1 Mycobacterium sp.
GTGGCCTCGGTCGGGCCGTAGGCGTCGATCATCGTGCGCCCCGGGGCCGCCCAGCGCTCCACCAGTTCCGGCGGGCAGGCCTCGCCGGCGACCACCAACGTCATCGACTCCAGCTGCTCGGTGGCCAGCATCGCCACCGCCGAGGGCGTCTGCGTCAACACACTGACCTGCTCATCGACCAGCAGGTTGTGCAATTCCTCCGGGTGGGCCGCCACGTCCTCGGGCACCACCAGCAGCCGCCGGCCCGACAGGAGGGCCCCCCAGATCTCCCACACCGAGAAGTCGAACGCCGGCGAATGGCACTGCGTCCACACCGGGCCCGGAGGCAGCCCGGCATCCAGCGACCCCACCAGCCACGTCACGTTCTGATGCGCGATCGCCACGCCCTTGGGCACACCCGTGGTCCCCGAGGTGTAGATGACGTAGGCCATGTTCTCCGCCGCCGGGACCGCCAACGGCGTCCTGGACTGGGCCTCGATCACCTCGTCGTCGATGTCGATGACCCACACGTCGCGGCCCTCGAACCGCGAATGCATGTCCGCGGTGGTAATGACGGCGACCGGTGTGGCGTCCTTGAGCACGAAGTCCATCCGGGCCACCGAGTGCGCCGGATCGATCGGCACGTAGGCCGCGCCGGTCTTGACCACCGCCAGCATCGCCACGATCGCCTCCGCGCACCGCCCGAACAGCAGCGCCACGCACTCGCCCGGGCCGGCACCGCCGGCGGCCAGCAGATGGGCCAACCGGTTCGAGGCCACGTCGAGTTCGGCGTAGGTCAGCGAACGACCCGCGTACCGGATCGCCACCTCCTCCGGCGCGCGGGCCACCTGTTCGGCGAACAGTGTCGGAATCGACACCCCGGCGGGCGCCGGCTCCAGCAACGCAGCGCGATTGGCCCACTCATCGAGCTCGTCATGCTCGGTGTCGTCCAGGAGATCGAAGGACAGCAATCTCCTGGTCGTGGGATCGGCGCTCATCGCTTCTCTCTCGTATGTCCGGTCATCGCCTCGGGCCCCCGCCGGAACCGATCGGCCAGCTTAACGCATCGGCTGTGGCAAACACATTAGCGGTGAATTCGATTTGCCGGTCCGGATCGTGCGCCATTGCTCCGGGCGGGAAATCAGCGGATCGTCGCCGCTCCCGCACCGCGACGGCTTCACCGGCCGCGAACTGCGCGTATGCCAATGCACCGGGCGGTGTGATGTGGGACACGCCGGTTCGCCGAATCGGCGATGCCAATTTGGCTGTATTGCCGCTGAAATGCCAGGCCCCGATATCTGCGTAGCAATGCACCATCGACCCCCCGACCTCCGGTACATACCGGCTCTGCCCGCTCTCCGGCGGCACTGCAGCCGGCCGGAGAACGTCCGCCCGGCCCGTCCCGGTGCGGAATCCGCGGTGGGTAGGTTACCGGGCGGTTCCGTCGTACGCAGCAAATACAATGGGGCGATGACCGGCCGAAGAGCAGCACAGCGGGATCGCGGATGACCGACGGACCGCTGATCGTGCAGTCCGACAAGACGGTGCTACTCGAGGTCGACCACGAACTTGCCGGGGCCGCTCGGGCCGCTATCGCACCGTTCGCCGAGCTGGAGCGCGCGCCCGAGCACATCCACACCTACCGCATCACACCGTTGGCGCTGTGGAACGCGCGCGCCGCCGGCCATGACGCCGAGCAGGTGGTCGATGCGCTGGTCAGCTTCTCCCGCTACGCCGTGCCGCAGCCGTTGCTGGTCGACATCGTCGACACCATGGCCCGCTATGGCCGCCTCCAGCTGGTGAAGAGCCCGGTCCACGGGCTGACGCTGGTGAGCCTGGACCGGGCGGTGCTCGAGGAGGTCCTGCGCCACAAGAAGATCGCCCCCATGCTGGGCGCGCGCATCGACGACGACACCGTCGTGGTGCACCCCAGCGAGCGCGGCCACATCAAGCAGATGCTGCTCAAGATCGGTTGGCCGGCCGAAGACCTGGCGGGCTACGTCAACGGCGAGGCGCATCCCATCAGCCTGCGGGAGGACGGCTGGGAGCTGCGCGACTACCAGGAGATGGCTGCCGAGTCGTTCTGGGCGGGCGGCTCGGGTGTGGTGGTGCTGCCCTGTGGGGCCGGCAAGACGCTCGTGGGCGCGGCGGCGATGGCCAAGGCGGGGGCGACGACGCTGATCCTGGTCACCAACACCGTGGCGGGTCGGCAGTGGAAACGGGAGCTGATCGCGCGCACATCGCTGACCGAGGCCGAGATCGGTGAGTACTCCGGCGAGCGCAAGGAGATCCGACCGGTCACCATCGCCACCTATCAGGTGATCACCCGCCGCACCAAGGGGGAGTACCGCCACCTCGAGCTCTTCGACAGCCGCGACTGGGGCCTGATCATCTACGACGAGGTACACCTGCTGCCCGCCCCGGTGTTCCGGATGACGGCCGATCTGCAGTCCCGCCGGCGCCTCGGGCTGACCGCGACGCTGATCCGCGAGGACGGGCGCGAGGGTGACGTGTTCAGCCTGATCGGCCCCAAGCGGTATGACGCACCTTGGAAGGACATCGAAGCGCAGGGCTGGATCGCACCGGCCGAGTGCATCGAGGTGCGGGTCACGATGACCGAGAACGAACGGATGCTGTACGCCACCGCCGAACCCGAGGAACGCTACCGGCTGTGTTCGACGGCGCATTCGAAGATCGCGGTGGTCAAGTCGATCCTGGCCCGGCACAGCGGCGAGCCGACCCTGGTGATCGGCGCCTACCTTGATCAGCTCGACGAGTTAGGCGCCGAACTCGACGCCCCGGTGATCCAGGGGTCGACGAAGAACGCCGAACGCGAGGCGCTCTTCGAGGCGTTCCGTCGCGGCGAGGTGAAGACGCTGGTGGTCTCCAAGGTCGCGAACTTCTCCATCGACCTACCGGAAGCCTCGGTGGCCGTTCAGGTTTCGGGAACCTTCGGCTCGCGCCAGGAGGAGGCGCAGCGGTTGGGCCGGTTGCTGCGACCCAAGCACGACGGTGGCGGCGCGGTGTTCTACTCGGTCGTGGCCCGCGACAGCCTGGACGCCGAGTACGCCGCGCATCGGCAGCGCTTCCTCGCCGAGCAGGGCTACGGCTACGTCATCAGGGACGCCGACGACCTGCTCGGTCCGGCAATCTGAGACGGGCCGGAACTACAGCGAAACGATTGTCGCCGAGGCGGTTCCGGGCGCGCCGTACACCTGCGCCAGTCCGACCCGCGGATTGCCCGGCACCTGCCGCTCGCCGGCCTCACCGCGCAGCTGACGCACCAGCTCGTGCATCTGGCGCAGGCCCGAGGCGCCGATCGGCTCGCCGTTGGCGATCAGTCCGCCGTCGGTGTTGATCGGCAACGAGCCGTGGATCTCGGTGGCCCCGTCGGCCAGCAGCTTCTCCTGCTCGCCGTCGGCGCACAGGCCGGTCTCGGCCATGTGGATGATCTCAGCGCCCGCATCGGTGTCCTGCAGCTGGGCGATGTCAACGTCCTCGGGGCCGATCCCGGCCGCCTCGTAGGCCGCCTTGGCCGCATACACCGTCGGGGAGACGTCCTCTTCCAGCGGCGCCGACGTGGCGTGCACCTCGTAGGTGCCGAAGCGGCGGGTGCGGATCTCGCTGGCCCGCACATACACCGGCTTGTCGGTGTAGCGGTGCGCGATGTCGGCACGGCACATGATGACCGCCGCGGCGCCCTCGTCCGGTGCGCAGAACATGTACTGGCGCAGGGGGTAGTTCAGCACCGGCGAGGCCATGATCTCGTCGATGGAGATCTCCTTGCGGCGGAACGCATTCGGGTTCAGCACACCGTTGCGGAAGTTCTTGTTGGCGACGCGCGCCAGGGTCTCCTCGGAGATGTTGTGGTCGTGGATGTAGCGATTGGCCTTGATGCCGAAGAACTTGGTGGTGACGAACTGCCCGTTCTGGGCGTACCACTGCGGCAGCGCGAGCTTTGCCGGGTCGTCGGTGAATGCGCCGCGGGGATGCTTGTCCAGGCCCACCGCGATGCCGATGTCGTACTTGCCCAGCCGGATGGTGTCGGCGGTCTGCTGGATCGCACTCGCCGAGGTGGCACAGGCGTTGAAGACGTTGGTGAACGTGATTCCGGTCAGGCCCACCAGCCGGGTCACCGCGTCGGGGTTGGACACCTCGTAGCTGCCGCCGAAGCCGAACTGGATGTCCTGCCACTCGACGCCGGCGTCCTCGAGCGCCAGCTGGATCGCTTCGGCCCCCATCTGCATGGCGGTCTTGTCGAACCGGCCGAACGGGTGCAGGCCCACGCCGATGATCGCGACGTCGTTGGTCATTGATTGGTCCTTTCGGCTCAGGCCGGCTGGAAGGCGAAAGTGATGATCTCGTTGCCCTCGGCGTCGGTGGCGAACGGGATCATCGTGAGTTCGACGTCCATCCCCCACTTGAGTTTCTCCGGGTCACTCTCGGTCAGCCGAGCCTCCACCCGCACCACATCATCGAGTTGGACCAGGCCGACCCCGAACGGGACGAAGTCCTTGCCGACCGGGCCGATGTAGGGCGCCCCCGGGGCGAAGCCCTGGGTGGTCCAGGCCACCAGGGTGCCCTTGCGGGGCAGCTTGACCGCGGACATGCCGCCGGCGCTGCAGTGCGGGCAGCGGTCCTGGCGGGGGAACACCACCGCCGAGCAGCTTGCGCACTTACTGCCGATGAGCTGGGGATTCTCCTCCGGCCAGGTGGAGATTTCCGGCGCCAGAGCCTTTTGCATACGTCCTCCGTCGTCCGACTCGGTAGCCGGATCGTACAACAGCGCTGGCGTCAGATGGAAACCTGATTCTCATCTGCGTGCACGTGCTTCTCAGGCGAGCGCGGGAATCACCTCACGCTCGAACAACTCGATGCCCGACCGGTCGTAGGCCGCCTCCGGGAAGTAGCAGATGACGTAGTCGCAACCCAGGTCGCGAAGTTTGATCAGGTTCTCGATGACCTGCTCGGCGGTTCCGGCCGCCGAACCGGGCGCCGAGAACATCGACATCATCGCGTCGGCTGCGCCCTCGCCGGCGATGCCGGCCAGCCGGTCACGCACCCGCCCGATACGCTGCTCGACGTCCCCTTCGGTGCTGCCCAGAACGGCGTTGACGTTGGCCGAGCGCACGATCGCGCCGTAGTCCGTTCCGACCTCCCGGCAGTGCTCGGCGAGGATCTGCGACTTCTGCGCGAACCCGTCCGGCTCGGAGGTGAAGTTGGTGTACTGCGCGTACTTCGCCGCGATCTTCAACGTCACCTTCTCCCCACCGCCGGCGATCCACAGCGGAATCCCGCTGGGCTGCAGCGGTTTCGGTGCGACGATCGCGCCGTCGACCTGATAGTGCTTGCCCTCGAAGCTGACCCGGCCGTCGCGCCAGGCGTCGCGCATGATCTGGACACCCTCGTCGAGGCGGCCGAGCCGGACGCCGGCCGCTGGGAAACCGTATCCGTAGGCCCGCCATTCGTGCTCGTACCAGCCGCCGCCGATGCCCATCTGCACGCGACCGCCGGAGATGATGTCGGTGGTGGCGGCGACCTTGGCGAGGTAGGCGGGGTTGCGGTAGCTCATGGCCGTACACATTTGGCCGAGCTTGATCCGCGAGGTGGTCGCCGCGAACGCGGCCATCAGACTCCACGCCTCGTGGGTGGCCTCATCGGTGGGGATGGGCACGGTGTGGAAGTGGTCGTACACCCACAGCGAGTCCCACGGCCCGGCGTCGGCGTGAGCGGCGAGGTCGCTCATCACCTGCCAGTGCCGCTCAGTCGGGATGCCGACCAGGTCCAGTCGCCAGCCCTGGGGAATAAAGAGTCCGAACCGCATAGCTCCCGACTCTACGACCACCCCCACTCGCCGGCGGCGCGGTTAGCCTGGCGAATATGGCGCTAACCAAAGAAGAACGCGAGCAGTTCCTGTCCGAACCGCATATCGCGGCGCTGTCGGTGTATGCCGGTGACTCCCGTGGGCCGCTGACCGTGCCGATCTGGTACCAGTACACGCCGGGCGGCGAGCCGTGGGTGCTCACCGGCGCCGGCTCTCGTAAAACCCGGCTGATCGAGGCCACCGGGTACTTCTCGCTGATGGCCGAACGCCTGGACCCGAGCGTGCGTTATGTCTCGGTTGACGGGCCGGTCAGCCGCATCGAGCCGGGCACCGACGAGCAGTTGGTCGAGATGACGAAGCGGTATCTGCCGGCGGAGAAGGTGGATGCCTACCTGGACTACGCGCGGCGCGACCTGGGCGCGAACGTCGCGATCTACCTGCAGCCGCAGAACTGGCTCTCGGCAGATCTCGGATCACTGTGAGCTGAC
>JAGQTW010000143.1:0-4635 GCA_020438785.1 Mycobacterium sp.
TGGCCGAGAAGCCCGGCCACGAGGTGCACGGCTCCCGGTTCTGAAGCCCCGCCGAATAATTCGCTGGCCGCGGGTCGATGCGACCGGCACAATGCTCTTCCGTGTCCACACAGAGTTCGCCACCGGCTGCCCTCGCGGGGGAATCCCGCGCGGTCCAACGTGCCGTGGAAGTGCTCGGTCAGATCCTGACCGGGTCGGTGGACGCACGCGTCTCGGTCGACGGCTTCCTGCACACCCACCTCGGCCGCTACGGCTCCGATCTGGTCTGCGAATCGCACAAGCTCTCCCCGATCAGCCAGGTCACCGCCGGGCTCGCGCTCGCCGCCGTCATCGACGAGCACGACCCCACGATCGGCCCCGGCGAGGACGACGAACCACCCACCTGGGGTTCGGTCGAGATCGGCGGCACCCGCCTCACCCCGCCGCAGAACCTGTCCGCGTTCTTCGAGGCCGGCCGGCTCGCGCCGGTACCCCTGGTCGTGCGCATCACCGACGAGACCATCTACACCTCGAACCTGAAGGTCTACGCCCACCCGCGTGACCGGGCCCACGCCACCGACGTCCTCGCGGCACTGGTCGCCGACGCCGAGGGCGCCCGAAACCTCTACCGCGGCCGCGCGATGGTCGCCTCAGTCAACAACGGCCTGCGCCTCGAACTCACCGAACTGCCGCAGGTCACCCGCGACAACGTCATCGTGCCCGCCGCCGTCTGGGACGAGATCGACCTCAACGTCGCCGCCGTCACCGTGCGCCGCGAACTCATGCAACGCCTCGGCCTCGGCGTACGCCGCGGCATCCTGCTGGCCGGACCGCCCGGCGTCGGCAAGACCGTCATCTCCCAGGTGATCGCCCGCGAACTGCTCGGCGAGTTCACCGTCATCATCGTCGACGCCCGCGCCGGGCAGCATGCGCTGGCCGAGGTGTTCAAGGAGGCCCGCAACTTCGGGCCGACGCTGATCATCCTCGAGGACGTCGACCTCATCGTCGAAAGCCGGTACGCGGGCCCGTCGTCGACGCTCTCGGAGTTCCTGGCCGCGATGGACACCGACCCGATGGCGCCGATCCTCACCATGGCCTCCACCAACGACGTCGCCACCCTGGACGTCGCCGCGGTGCGCTCGGCCCGCTTCGACTCGATCATCGAGGTCGGCCAACCGGACACCGATGCGGCCGCCGAGATCCTGGCGCGCTACCTCGACGGCATCCCCGGCGCCGAGAACGTGAACGTCACGGCCGTCGCGGCCCGCTTCCCGTCGAACATGAGCGGCGCCGACATCCGGGAAGTCGTTCGGCGGACGGTACTTTCGGGCGTCGGCACGGTGTGCACCGACGACCTGGTCGCCACCGTGCAGTCGGGTCGGTTCAAGCCGACGATGCCGGTCGGCAACTACCTGTGAGCTAGCCGGGGAACGTCGGGACCATCGGGGTGCCCTCGGGGCGCTCCACCAACGGGTTCACGTCCGCGATGAACGTCCCCGCCGGGCCGACGACGAAGCCGACCTGCTCACGCTGGTTCACGCACGCCACCGCGCCGCCGCCGTCGACGCCGCAACTGACGTCCCGGTAGCTCAGCCGGGTGTTCGGCGGCAGGATCTTGACCATGTCGACGCCGGAGAAGATCGACCGGTCGGCGTTGGCGAACCCGGGCGGACCCGAGGGCCCGCCGCTGACCAGGTTCGCCCCGCCCGGCGCACCCGGCAGCGCGCCGAAACAGCCGTAGCCGCCGGTCACCCGGTTCAGCCCGCAGACGACGCCGTCCGGGCCGGGGAACGCGTACCAGAGTCCGTTCATGACGCTGTACTCCACCGGGCTGACCGGGGTGTAGGCGTTAACGTTCGGCAGCACCGGCCCGGGGGGCGGGGTGGGGTCGGCCCCGGCCGTACCCGGCGCCGCCATCGCCACTGCCCCGCCCGCGATAAGACCGATCAGAACTCTGCTCAGCATCTCGACACCATACGCAACAGTCACTTCCGGCGCGTGGGTACCGCCGCCGGGCTCAGTGCCCGGCCATCCGCTCCAGCCGGGCGATCCGGTCCGGGATCGGCGGGTGGGTGGAGAACAGCTTGCCGATGCGCTCACCCGAACGGAACGGGCTGGCGATCATCAGGTGCGCCTGATCGGCCAGCTGCGGATTCGGCGGCAGCGGCGCCGCCTCCACCCCGCCGCTGATCTTGCGCAGCGCCGAGGCCAGCGCCAGCGGATCACCGGATAGCTCGGCGCCGGACTCGTCGGCCTGGTACTCCCGCGAGCGGGACACCGCCAGCCGGATCAGCGTCGCAGCGATCGGGCCGAGCAGCGAAACCAGCAGCAGCGCAAGCGGATTGGTGCCGCCCTCCCGGTTGCCGCCGAACGCCCCGGCGAACATCGCCATGTTGGCCAGCGCCGTCACCACCGACGCGAGCGCGCCGGCCACACAGGAGATCAGGATGTCGCGGTTGTAGACGTGCGACAGTTCGTGGCCCAGCACGGCGCGCAGTTCCCGCTCGCTGAGCAGGTCCAGGATGCCGGTGGTCACGCACACCGCGGCGTTGCGCGGGTTGCGTCCGGTGGCGAACGCGTTGGGGTTGGCCGTGTCGCTGATGTAGAGCCGCGGCATCGGCTGGTGCGCGGTGGTGGCCAGCTCGCGCACGATCGCGTGGATCTGCGGGGCCTGCACCTCGGTGATCGGCTGGGCGTGCATCGCCCGCAGGGCCAGCTTGTCGGAGTTGAAGTAGACGTAGACGTTCATGCCGATGGCGAAGATCAGCGCCAGGAACATGATGTTGCGGCCGAACAGCGAGCCCAGGAACACGATGAAGGCGGACATGCCGACGAGCAGCACGAACGTTTTGATCCGGTTGGTGGTCGGATGCCAGGTCACAAGTCCTCCTACGAGCTAGTTCTCCGGGAGACTAACGCCCGCGTGGTGCCCGAAGGTTCCGAACCGGCGCTCAGCCGTGCCGGTTGATCGTGTAGTCGACCAGCGAGGCCAGGGCGCGGCGGCCGGGCACGTCGGGCAGCCCGGCCAGTTCCTCGCCGGCCTGCTCGGCGTATTTCTGCACGGTGGCCTTGGCCTTGGCGATGCCGCTGGAGGCGCGCAGCAGCGTCAGCGCCTCGGCCAGCAGATCGTCGTCCTCGATCGGGCCCTTCAGCAGCTCCCGCAGCCGGTCGGCGCCCGGGCCGGTCTCGCTCAGCGCGAACAGCACCGGCAGGGTGTGCACCCCTTCGCGCAGGTCGGTGCCGGGCAGCTTGCCGGACTCGTCCGGGTCGCTGTCGATGTCGATGATGTCGTCGGAGATCTGGAACGCGGTGCCGACGATGCCGCCGAGGCGGGACAGCCGCTCGATCTGGTCGTCGGTGGCCCCGGAGAACGTGGCGCCGAACTGCCCGGACGCCGCGATCAGGCAGGCCGTCTTCTCGTACACCACCCGCAGGTAGTGCTCGATCGGGTCAATGCCCGCGGCCGCGCCCTTGGTCTCCCGCATCTGGCCGGTGACCAGTTCGGCGAAGGTCTCGGCGATGATCCGCACCGCGTCCGGGCCGAGCTGCGACACCAGCCGCGAGGCCGTCGCGAACAGGTAGTCACCGGCCAGGATCGCGATGTTGTTGCCCCAGCGGGCGTTGGCGCTGGGGGCGCCTCGGCGCAGCTGCGCCTCGTCCATCACGTCGTCGTGGTACAGGGTGGCCAGGTGCACCAGCTCGATGACCGCCCCGGCGACGGTGACCTCCCAGCAGTCCGGCCGCGGGCCGATCTGGGCGGACAGCACGGTGAACAGCGGGCGGAACCGCTTGCCGCCGGCCTCGAACAGATGCACCACGGCCTCGGTCATCAGCTCGTCGCCGCCGCGCAGTTCGGTGCTCATGAGCTCTTCGATGCGGCCCACCGCGTCGCGCACGCTCTGCGCGAAGACCGGGTCACCGAAGTCCACCCCCGCTACCACGGTCGCCGGTGTGCTCACCCTGCCAACATACTGGTGGGGTGCATCTCGAGTCGGACGTGGTCGTGGTCGGCGCCGGACCCGCCGGTTCGGCCGCCGCGGCCTGGGCCGCCCGGGCCGGGCGCGAGGTCCTCGTCATCGACTCCGCCGAGTTCCCCCGGGACAAGGCCTGCGGCGACGGGCTGACCCCGCGGGCCGTCCTCGAGCTGCAGCGCCTCGGCCTGCGCGACTGGCTGGACGCCCACATCCGCCACCACGGGCTGCGGCTGTCCGGGTTCGGCGCGTCGGTCGAGGTGCCGTGGCCCGGGCCGTCGTTTCCCGGGTGGGGCTCGGCGGTCCCGCGGACCGAGCTCGACGACCGGATCCGCAAGGTCGCCGAGGACGCCGGGGCGGCGATGCTGCTCGGGGTCAAGGCCGTCGACGCCGACCGGGATTCCGCGGGCCGGGTGTCCGCGGTGGTGCTGGCCGACGGATCGCGGGTGCGGTGCGGGTCGCTGATCGTGGCCGACGGGGCCCGCTCGGCGTTCGGCCGGATGCTGGGCCGGCAGTGGCATCAGGAGACGGTGTACGGGGTGGCCGCCCGCGGCTATCTCGCCTCGCCGCGGGCCGACGAGCCGTGGATCTCCTCCGACCTCGAACTGCGCTCGCCCGCCGGCGAGGTGCTGCCCGGGTACGGCTGGATCTTCCCGCTGGGCAACGGCGAGGTGAACATCGGCGT
>JAGQTW010000143.1:4761-18370 GCA_020438785.1 Mycobacterium sp.
CCTCGGCGCTGCTGCCGATGGGCGGCGCGGTGTCCGGGGTGGCCGGGCCGAACTGGCTGCTGATCGGCGACGCCGCGGCGTGCGTCAACCCGCTCAACGGCGAGGGCATCGACTACGGGCTGGAGACCGGCCGGCTGGCCGCTTCGATGCTCGGCGCCCCCGACCTCGCAGCGGCCTGGCCGGCGCTGCTGGCCGACCACTACGCGCGGGGGTTCTCGGTGGCCCGACGGCTGGGGCTGCTGCTGACGCTGCCGCGTTTCCTGCCGCTGACCGGGCCGGTGGCGATGCGCTCGAGGCGGCTGATGGGTCTGGCGGTGCGGGTGATGGGCAACCTGGTCACCGACGAGGACGCCGACTGGGTGGCGAAGGTGTGGCGCTCGGCGGGCTACGGCTCGCGAATCCTGGACCGCCGCAAGCCTTTCAGTTGAGCGGCGCGAGGCCCGACCTGAGCAGCGCGAGGCTTTCGGCGGACAACGCGGACAGGTCGCCCTCGCATTTGTCGCGGCCCCACTTCTCCAGCGCGACGATCAGCGCGGCGGCCACCGTCGCCCCGGCCACCTCGGCCACCAGGTCGACGTCGGGCACCTGCCGGTAGCGGTCGCGGACGAAGTCGGTGATCACCGCCGCGAACGAGGCCTGCACCAGCCGCACATGCCCGGCCGCGCGGTCGCCGTCGATCAGGACGGCCCGGGCCAGCGCGGCCTGCCGCACCACCTCGACGTCGTGCGGGAAGCTGTCCATCGCCGCCAGCACCGCGTCGAACAACGGCTCGTCGGCGGGCCTGCGCTCCAGCGCCTCGGCGAACCACTCGAAGTGCGTCTCGTAGTCGGCGAACAGCACCGCTTCCTTGGTGGGGAAATGCCGGAAGAAGGTGCGCTGGGTGACGCCGGCCGCCTCGGCGAGCTCGGCGACGGTCACGTTGGCGAACCCGTCCTTGGCGAACCGGTCCAGCGCGGCCCGGCGCAGCGCGTCACGCGTCGAGCGCCGCTTCTGTTCATGCAGGTTGTCGGACATGGTCAGGTCAGCGTAACCGAGGGATTCGTCATAACAGACACGATTGCGTCATTACTGACATAAACTGCCGCGCATGACTGACTACGACGCCATCATCGTGGGGGCCGGACACAACGGGCTGACCGCGGCCGCGGTCCTGCAGCAGGCGGGGTTGCGCACGCTGATCCTGGAGCAGAACACCTACAGCGGCGGCATGGCGGCCACGGTCGAACTCATCGACGGCTTCCGGTTCGAGATCGCCGGGTCGATCCGATTCCCCACCGCGTCGAAGATCAACAGCGAGCTCGGACTGGACACCCTGCCCGTGATCGAGAACGAGATCATGTCGGTCAACATCGGCGAGAACGGCGAAGAGCCCATGGTTTTTCACCACGACCCGATGAAGATGATGACCGAGATGACCGAGAAGCACGGCATGGAAGCCGTCATGGGCATGGCCCAGCTGTACGGCTGGGCCACCGGGCCACGAAAGGCGTTGGGCCGCTTCGACGCTTTGGAGCCGCCCAAGACCATCGACGAGATGTACGCCTGCGCCGCCGACGAGAACGAGCGCCAGGCCATCCACGACATGCTGTTCGGCTCGGCGATGGACGTTATCGACCGCTACGTCCCCGACAAGGAGCGCCACGCGGTGATCCGCGGAATGCTGGCATTCCTGGCCGTGAACTCGACCTATCGCGGACCGTATACCCCCGGTAGCGCAACGTGTTTGGCGTTTGCGCTGGCCATGCCCGAGGAGGGCGGCCAGATGACCACCAAGATCAAGGGTGGCATCGGTGCGCTGTCCGATCACCTCAAGAAGCTCTATCTCGAGGCCTCCGGCGAGATCCGCTACCGCGCCAAGGTCGACAAGATCCTGGTCGAGAACGCCAAGGTCACCGGCGTGCGGCTCAAGGACGGCTCCACCGTGACCGCGCCCGTCGTCGTCTCCAACCTGGCACCCGACACCACCCTGCTGGATCTTGTTGGCGCCGAGCACCTTCCGTCCTCGCTGGTGACCCGGCTCGGCGGTCGCGATCATCGCGGCTCCTACCTGCAGATCCACTTCGCGCTCGACGGTCTGCCGCAGTACGCCGCGCCCTACGAGTTCCTCAACGAGCCCGGCATGCAGATGTCGGTCGGCATGTTCGGCTCCCCGGAATCCCAGCAGCGGCAGTGGGACAACTGCCGGTTCGGCATCGTCCCGGACAATCCGGCGCTGTCGATCCAGATCCCGACGGTTGGCGATCCGGAGATGGCGCCGGAGGGCAAGCACGCCGCCAGCGTTTACGTCTACGCCTTCCCCACGGAGGCCCCACGGGAGCAGCACGGCCACCTCAAGAACGAGATGGCCCAGGTCGTCATCGACAAGATCACCAAGTACGCGCCGAACTTCAAGGACATCGCGATCCGCAACATCACGTTCGCGCCGTACCACATGAACACCATGTTCGGTGCGCCCAACGGCGACTTCTGCCAGGGCCTGCTGCAGCCCGAGCTGATGGGACCGAACCGGCCGGGGCCCAAGGGTTTCCTCGACGAGCCGATCCCGATCGAGGGCCTCTACCTCGGCGGCGCGGGCTGCCACGGCGGGCCGGGCATCACGTTCATCCCGGGCTACAACGCCGGCTATCAGGTGCTGGCCGACGCCGGCCGCTAGGCCTTGACGGCGGCGTGCAGCGCCACGATGCCGCCGGTCAGGTTGCGCCAGCGCACCTTTGACCAGCCGGCCGCCTCGATGCGGCGGGCCAGCTCGGCCTGATCCGGCCAGGCGCGGATGGACTCGGCCAGATAGACGTAGGCCTCCGGGTTGCTCGACACCGCGGTCGCCACCTTGGGCAGCGCCCGCATCAGGTACTCCTTGTAGACCGTGGAGAACACCGGCACCACCGGGGTAGAGAACTCGCACACCGCCAGCCGGCCGCCGGGCTTGGTCACGCGGGCCATCTCGCGCAGGCCCGCGCAGTGGTCGACGACATTGCGCAGACCGAAGCTGATGGTGACGGCGTCGAACGACTCGTCGGCGAACGGCAGCTTGGTCGCGTCGGCGCCGACCTTGGGGACCGGGCGGGTTGCCCCGGCGTGCAGCATGCCCACCGAGAAGTCGGCGGCCACACACCAGGCTCCAGACTTGGCCAGCTCGACGGTGGACACCGCGGTGCCCGCGGCCAGGTCCAGCACGGTGTCGCCGGGCTTGAGGTCCAGCGCCCGGCGGGTGGCGCGCCGCCAATACCGGTCCTGACCCGCTGAGAGCACCGTGTTCGTGATGTCATAGCGGCGGGCCACGGCGTCGAACATCGACGCGACGTCACGGGGATCCTTGTCCAGGGACGCGCGGCTCATATCGGCGACGCTACCGGAGCGGGAATGGAGAGCCCCTGAATGTGTTGGGTAGACGCATGAGCGAAAAAGTCTGGTTCATCACCGGGACCTCCCGCGGCTTCGGCCGGGAGTGGGCGATCGCCGCCCTGGAGCGCGGCGATAAGGTCGCCGCGACCGCCCGCAACACCGACGCCCTGGCCGACCTGGCGGAGAAGTACGGCGACGCGCTGCTGCCCATCGCACTGGACGTCACCGACCGGGACGCCGACTTCGCCGCCGTCAAGGCCGCGCACGACCACTTCGGCCGGCTGGACATCGTGGTCAACAACGCCGGCTACGGGCACTTCGGCTTCGTCGAGGAGCTCACCGAGGCCGAGGCCCGCGCCCAGCTGGAGACCAACCTGTTCGGTGCGCTGTGGGTGACCCAGGCTGCGCTGCCGTACCTGCGCGCCCAGCGCAGCGGGCACATCATTCAGGTCTCCTCGATCGGCGGCATCACCGCGTTCCCGCTCGTCGGCATCTACCACGCCTCGAAGTGGGCGCTGGAGGGGTTGTCGCAATCGCTGGCCCAGGAGGTCGCCGGGTTCGGCATCCACGTGACGCTGATCGAGCCGGGCGGCTTCGACACCGACTGGTCCGGCCCGTCGTCGACGATCTCCCAAGCGCTGCCCGACTACGCCGAGTTGCACCAGCAGGTGGCCGAGGTGCGCAAGCAGCGGTGGGCCAAGCCGGGTGACCCGAAGGCCTCGGCCGCGGCGCTGCTCAAAGTGGTCGACGCTGAGCGGCCGCCGCTGCGGGTGTTCTTCGGCGAGACGCCGCTACATACCGCGCGCGCCGACTACGAGAGCCGGCTGGCGAACTGGGAGCAGTGGCAGCCCGTCGCGGTGCAGGCGCAGGGCTAGTTACATCGCGTGCGCGTCGACCTGAAGTAATTGACGCGCGCGCCCAACCATGCGTTCACTGAGGTGAAGCAGCCGATCCTCGTGCCCGGCGGGCATCGTATAAGCCAACTTGCGGAGCTCGACGGCAAAGGCTTGCAGTTCTTGACGGTAAGACGAATCACTCATCAGACGTTCCCCGGTCATGCAGTGGTGTGCAGTTCGGACGGCGGCTTGCTTCCGCGACAATTTTTCCCCGATGGCTCTCAGTGTGCCCCCAATCACACTGAAAGGAAACCCGATTCAGGAAGATTTCAGCCGACGTCCATCTGTGTCGGTGGGGGCCCTTGGCGGCCGACGCCGGACCGGATTTGCCGCCAGCCGCGAAAGAAGCTGTGGACAAGGGATTTTGGCGTCCGCACCCCGTGATCACACCGACAGTAGGCGTTGGAAGAACTCGCGATAGCGCTTGATGGCAACCCGCAGTTCCTCGGTCGAGGCCTCCTGTCCGCGGGACCACTGCTCCTCGAGCTGCGTCCGGGCCTGGGCGAAGCCGCTGGTCAGTCGCTCGACCACGTCGGAGACCAGGTGATCGGCCTTCTGCACGCACTGCCGCGGATCGTCGACGAACGCGGCCTGTACGTCATCCCAGCGGGCCTTCAGCCCGGCGAGGTCGGTGCCGCCGAACAGCGACTCGCCGTTGGTGGTCGCATCCGCGTGGGCGGCGTGCGGCCCGGCGGCGTGCGCCTGGCCCACGGCATCGTCGCGGGCATGCGCGGCCCCGGGGTCCACCACGTCGCGCTGCTGATCGAACCCGGCCTGCTGATCCGGTGTGCTCATGCCTGCGTCTCCTTCGCCTTGTTATCAACGGTCGTCTTCTGATCGGTGGTGAGTAGCCTGTCGAACAGCGCGCGGTAGTGGACGAACGCCTCGCGCTGGCGCTCGGTCCCGACGTCGGCGCGCTCCTGCGCCAGGTGAATGCCGTGGGCGGAGCGGTAGTTGTCGACGACGTCGGGGTGATCGACGGAGATGTCGGCCGCCCTGCTCTCGAAATCCTCGACCGGGTAGCCGCGTTCCCGCATGACGAGGGCGACGAGGCGGTCGGCGTCGGCCACCGCCCGGGCGGGGTTGTCGATGAACGCTGTCTGCACCACATGCCATTGCTCTTCGTAGCGTGAGCGTGCGTCCGGGCTCAGCGCGACGATCTCGAGCTTCTTGCGCCGTTGCTGACGCGCCAGCAGCTCGTTCTCGGCGACTGTGGGATCACCGGACTCGCCCACCAACCGCTCGTACTCCGGCCCGAAATGCTGCTTCAGATGTGCGGTGCGCCGGTGACCGGCCGTCGCCCTTGCCGCGACGACGATCGCCGCCACGGCGATCACGGCCAGTACTGCGATCAATACCCAACCCCATGTCGGCATCTTGGAGACCTCCTCGTCCTCAAGTCCGCGGGTACCACGGGTTGACGCTTCAGAAACGTCAATTTCGAGGCGGTTCCGGCCGCGTCGCCGAGGACGCTCGAAGAGTTCTCCGCGGGCCGATGTGCCCCGTACCCGCGGAACCGGAGCCGGGAGCTACGCGGCGCAGGCGCCGCGCCGGGCCCGGCCGTCGACGACGGCCTCGTAGTGGCCGAGCAGTTGATCGCAGATGGCCGGCCAGGTGCGGCCCAGCACGCTGCGCCGCGCGGCGACCCCATAGCGCGCCCGTTCGTCCAGCAAATGGTCGACGGACTGGCTCAACCGCGCCTCGAATTCGCGCACCGGTAGCAGCAGCCCGGTCCGGTACGGGGCCACCAGGTCGCGCGGGCCGCCGGCGTCGGGCGCGATGACCGGCAGGCCGGAGGCCATCGCCTCCTGCACGGCCTGGCAGAAGGTCTCGTGCTCACCGGGATGCACGAACACGTCCATGCTGGCGTACGCCGCGGCCAGCTCCGGGCCGTACAGCGCACCGGTGAAAACCGCTGTGGGAAGCCGGGATTGCAGCTGGGCGCGGTCGACCCCGTCCCCCACGATCACCACCTGGACGTCGTCGCGCCGAGCCAGCACCGCCAGCCGCTCGACGTGCTTCTCCGGGGCCAGCCGACCGACGAACCCGACGATCGGGCGACCCGCCGGTGACCAGTGCCGTCGCAGCGCGCTGTCCCGGGCCGACGGCGCGAAACCGGTGATGTCTACCCCGCGCGCCCAGTGATGCACCCGCGGGATCCGGTGCGCCGCAAGGTCTTCGATCGCCGCGGTGGACGGCGCCAGGGTGCGGTCGGCACGGGAGTGCAGATGGCGCGTCCACGCCCAGGCCGCCTTCGACGCCACACCCATGCCGTAGCTGGCCGCGAAACCCGCCACGTCGGTCTGGAACACCGCCACCGTCGGCACCCCGAGATACCGCGCGGCGTGTAACCCGCCGTAGCCCAACAGCGCGGGCGAGGCCAGGTGCACCACATGCGGGGCGAACCCGCGCAGCACCCTGACCATCCGCGGCCGCGGCACCCCAAGCGGCAGCGAGGTCACCTTCGGGAACATCCGCGACGGCACCCGGTGCACCCGGATGCCGTCGTGGATGCGGTCGGCGCGCGCCTCGCCGCGCGGGTTGTCCGGGGCGATGACGATGGCTTCGTGGCCGGTGCGGCGCAGATGTTCCAGCACCCGCAGCACCGAATTGGACACTCCGTTGACGTTGGGTAGGAAACTCTCGGCGACAATCGCAACGCGCACGCCCCAACGGTCGCAGCGACGCCTGTCAGCGAGGTTGCGTACAGGAATACGGGACACGAAAAGCGGGTGGAAAGGTACCGTGCCTGCATGCGGTACTTGCCCGTGTTCCTCGTCGCACTCGTCGTCCTGATCGGCGGCTGCGCCCGCGAGATCGGCGGTGTGGCACAGCGGGATCCACGCGGCCCCGCAACCGCGGTCACCGATGACGGCTTCGGCATCATCGTCGGCGACCGGAGGGCTCCGGTGCAGCTGGAGCTCTACACCGAACCGCAGTGCACGCACTGCGCCGATCTGCAGCGCGACTTCGGCCAGCAGCTGGCCAGCTACCTGGACCTCGGCCAGCTCGTGGTGACGTACCGACCGCTGACCTTCCTCGACGACAGGCCCGGCGGCTACTCCGACCACGTCGCCAACGCGATGTTCCTGGCCGCAGCCCCGAAGACGTCGGCGCGGGCGTTCCAGACCTTCGTCGAGGCCCTGTGGGGCCACCAGGAGCCGGGCACCAAGGGGCCGAGCAACGACGACATGGCGACATGGGCCCGGGAGAGCGGTGTCGACGGCGCCGCGGTCGAGGCGATCAAGGCCGGCAAGATTGGCGTCGACCTGAAGGGCATGGCGGACAACAACTTCGAGTACCTCTACGAGGTCGACCCGATCAACACCGGCACGCCGACCGTCTACGACCTCAAGACGGGCGAGAAGCTCGACATCTACGACGACAACTGGCTTTCCAAGCTGATGTCGACGGCCTGAGCGTCCAAGCGCCGCTCCAGCAGGGTCAGCCCGGCCAGCAGCCCGGCACCGGTCAGCCAGCCCAGCACGGCGATCGATCCGGCCGGGATGACGGCCAGCCCGGCGTTACGGTGTTGCACCCGAACCAGATCCGGGTTGTTCTTGTCGTACTCGACGTAGATCCGCATCCCGGTGGCCAGCTCGGAGGGATACAGCACACCGAGTTCGGGGCGGTAGGTGATCCGGTCCGGGGTGACGAACTCGATGGTCGAACGGCGCGGGCCGGCAGAGAGCACCTCGGCCTGCGCAATACCCATGTGCCGGGAGATCTGGCGGTCATTGCGCCAGGCGCCGGCCACCAGCAGCACCGACTGCAGCGTGACGAGCCCCATCACGATCCACACCGCGCATTTGGCCCAGCGCAACGCCTTTCGGCGTGGGAGGTCCGGCAGGTCGGGGTTGCGCCGGGGCAGGGCGGCTGACAGCAGGGCACGCAGCCTGCCGATCACAGCGCCGCCTTGATCGCGGCGTGCAACTCACGCAGCGAGGATCGATCGGCCTTGACCTCCAACACCCGCATGCCGTCGTGCGGCTCGTCCAGCGCGGCACCCAGCTCGCCGACCTCGATCTGGCGGGCCTCGACGTGATACGCCCGGCACAGTGCGCCGACGTCGACGTCGTGCGGGGTGCCGAAGATCCGCGAGGACACGTCGGAGAACCGCGGATCGCCCTGCTCGAGCAGTTCGAAGATGCCACCGCCGTTGTCGTTGGACACCACGATGGTCAGATTCTTCGGCGAGGGTTCGGTGGGACCGATCAGCAGGCCGGAGCTGTCGTGCACGAAGGTCAGGTCGCCGAGCAGGGCGATGGTCCGGCCCGGATGGGCGAGCGCGGCGCCGATCGTCGTCGACACCGTGCCGTCGATGCCGGCCACCCCGCGGTTGGACCGCACCCGGATGCCCTCGGTGTTCAGCCCGACCAGGGCCGCGTCGCGCACCGGGTTGGACGCCCCGAGTATCAGCTGGTCCCCCGGGCGCACCACGTCGGCCACCGCGGCGGCCACGTGCAGCCCGGTGGTCAGCGGGTGGGCGGCCAGCTGCTCGCGCACCGCGTCCATGGCGTGCCGGTTGGCCTCGGCGCAGCGGCGCAGCCAGGCCGGGTCGGGCACGCCGACCGTCTCGGCGCGGGTGCCGGTGGCCTGCGAGTTTCCGGACACGTCGGGCCAGCGCGGGCCGGTGGTCAGGGCGTACACCGGCACCGCCGGGTCGGCCAGCAGCGTGGAGACGGTCCGGTGCAGGGTCGGGCGGCCCAGCATGATCACCTGGCGGGGGCGCAGCAGGGTCAGGGCCAGCGGGTGCAGCGGGTTGGTGGCGTGCGGGGCGGTCGGCTCGGCCACGGTCGGCAGGCCGGCCAGGTTGGGGTGCACCCCGGCACCGTGGCCGGCGATCACGACGGTGTCGGGGTGGAGGTCGATCTCCAGCGGCTGGTCGAAGGCGACCGGCGGCGTATAGGTCCACGGCTTGCCGTCCGGGCGTCCGGGCGGGATCTCGCCGCCGGCCGGCTCGGGATCGGGCACCAGCGGTTCGCGCAGCGGGATGTCGAACTGCACCGGCCCGGCGTTCGCGGTGCGCGCCCCGGTGGCCGCCGCGATCACCCGGCAGGTGGCCGAACGCCATTGCGCGTTCAGCGAATCCAGCTTCTCCGGGGCATCTTCAGCCAGGCCCAGGCTGATCGCGGCGCGGACCTGGCTGCCGAAGTAGCCGAGCTGCTCCATCGTCTGGTTGGCCCCGGTGCCGAGCAGTTCGTAGGGCCGGTTGGCGGACAGCACGATCAGCGGCACCCGGGCGTAGTTCGCCTCGACGACCGCGGGCCCCATGTTGGCCACCGCGGTGCCCGACGTCATCGCCACACACACCGGCGCGCCGGCCGCCACCGCCAGCCCGATCGCCAGGTAGCCGGCGGTGCGCTCGTCGATGCGCACATGCAGGCGCAGCCGGCCCGCGCGGTCGGCGTCGGCCAGCGCGAACGCCAGCGGCGCGTTACGTGAGCCGGGACACAGCACGACGTCGCGAACGCCGCCGCGAATCAGTTCGTCGACGACGACACGGGCTTGAGCCGTCGAGGGGTTCACCCCTACAGGTTGTCACATGCCGGTATCGGCGAAGAACTCCAGCATCGCCTTGTTGACCGTCTCCGGCTGCTCGAGAAAGCCGAGGTGACCGGCGTCGGCGATCTCCAGATACCGGCCGTCGGGGATGGCGTCGGCCACCTCGCGGCCCAGCGCGGCCGGGGTGATGACGTCGTCGGCGAAACCGAGCACCAGCACCGGGGTCTTGATCGCCCGGTAGGCCGGCACCCGGTTGCCCCGCGGGGAGACGGTCAGCTGCGCCTCCCAGCCGGGCGTGCGCTTGATCGGGAACGCGGTGAACATGTCGATCCAGTCGGCGATCACGGTCTCGTCGTTGATGGTCCGCGGCGAGAAGTTCTCCAGCACACGGACTTTGGCGGCGTACTCCGGCGGCAGCTCGATCCCGGCGTCCTCGAGCATCTGCTCGGCGACGCGGAAGTTCTCCCGGGTGCGGTCGACCCGGCCGCGGGTGCCCATCAGAACCGCCCGGGTGACCAGGTCGGGGCGGGCCAGCATCAGCTCCTGGGCGATGAACCCGCCCATCGACATCCCCACCACCCGGGCAGGCCCGCCCGCGACCTCTTCGATCAGCCCGATGGTGTCGGCGAGCATCTGCACGGTGGAGAAGCCACCGGTGTTCTCGGTGGCCCCGATGCCACGGTTGTCGAAGGTAATGCAGCGGTAGCCGGCGGCGACGAAGGCGGGCACCTGGTGGATGTGCCAGGTGCGCCCTGCGCCACCGGTCCCGGCGATGAACAACACCGGATCGCCGGAGCCCGCCACCTCATAGGCCAGATCGGTCACCTGGCAGAGGCTACGCGACCCCGTTTCCGCTTGTCGCGGGCAGTCTCGGTGGCCGCGGTCCACAGCAGCCGCGTCGTGCTCGGCTGGTTCGGGAAGGCCGCCGATGTGCCACGTCAACGGATGATGGCAGGGGCGGGCAGCGCTATTCGAGTGTCGCCGCGAGACCAAAATCATCGAGCGCCGCGCCCACCACCTCGATGAGTTCGGCCTTCGTATTCGCCCGTCCAACCTCCCACGACGCCACGCTGAACCAGACCTTGCCACGCAGGGTTGCCGCCGATACCAAGTTATGCCCACCCATCATTTCCAAGATGCTTTCAGTGAGTTCGGCCTCACCCCCGCGAATTCCGAAGAAATCGGCTTCACTACCGTCGGGGCGATTGGCCGCTTCGGGGAGCGCACCGACATTGCTGCAGCCGATAGGCTTACCCAGTTTGAACTGCGAATTGGATAGCCGGCGAAGGACGAACTTCGGTATGAATGGGGTCAAGGCCTCAGCACCGGCAGATGCCGTGTCGCCGGGATCTCCGAGATCGATGAGGGCCTGCTTGACGGCCGCACGAAGGCCAACGAGGTCTTGGGTCACCTCATCTGGATTGCAGTAAACGAAGATGGAGCTCAGCGGATTTGCCCGGGTATCTCCCTCAGTACGGTGACTCACCGGAATCCAGACCATCGCTCGTCCGTCCCCGCCCACTCGTCCCAGTCGGTAACCCACGCGGGTAGCGAACCCTGCCAACAAGACGTTGGGCGTCCCACCGAGGGCCCTCGCGCGGGTGTCCCACTCCTTGGCATCGATACAGCCGAAGACCCTCGGCATCACCACCGGCCGCCGATGTGCTGATCTTCGCATCCGCGACCCTGCCCTCGCCGAGGTCGTCGTCAAATCAATCTGCTCTTCTCGAACAAGGCTCGACGACGCGGAGGCGGCCGTCGAAATATCGCGAACCGAGCGGGCGGTGACCGCAAGGTCCTCGCGAAGCGCCTGCCCTAAACTGCGTGAGCCGGGTGGCGGAAATCCAAGCTGGTGTTGTGCGCCGTCGACGGCGGCGACGATAGACATCGCTCCGGCGACGGCATCGCCCGTAACGTGCGAAAAAGCAAGCGCCACCGCCGCACCGCCCCCAACCAGCGGTTGCACTCCGAGGCGCCAGGGCGGCCCCAGCTCGGGGTCAATCGGGAGGAACGACCGCTCGTCGACCCAATCCCAGACTTCCTCGCGTCTCCGTTCGGAGACTGCGATCTCGATATCGGCTGGTCCGTCGTAGGTCACCCAACGGTGCCGACCGAAGGGAAGTGGTGATCGTTCGATCAGCCGACCCAGCAGGGTGTGCTGCAGGTTGCGGTGGAACCGGCGCAGGCCGTCAAGATCGAAATCGTTTTCGTAGATCCATATGTAGTGCAGAACTGGCCAACGGCCCAGCGCCCGCAGCCCTGCAAATTGGGCCTGGTCGACATACGAAAGGGTGTTGTCGGGGAGGTTGCTCATCTGGGACCCTTTCGTCCGACATCCGGCGCTGCTTGCTTAGCACCCAGTCGGGCGCTGTGAGAGGTGCAAGATTTGTTGGCGAACCCTAGGGCATCACGTTCCGCGGCGCTAGTGCGCAGGCTGGTCCCCGGTGACCCTTCGTTGCCACCAACAATGGGAACCTCGTCGGAGGTTCACTGCCGCATTCGTGGGCCCCGACGCAGTACCGCAAACTGATCACTCTGTCGCAACGCTCCCTGATTCACCGCGTCTCAGCGCCTGCCGGGAACAAACCTCCATCGGCTGACGACTAATTGACGACCGCCAAACCATGAGGGCGGCTCGCTTTTACATGGCCTGCCCACTGGGAGAGACGCTCACCACGGAGGACACGGATGCACATCGCCTCTCAATCCGGCCTGGCTGCAGGAATCGAGGTTCACGAATTCGACCCAGCGATGGCGACCCATGAGGACATCCGCCAAATTCGGCAGCACATCTACACCGACAAGATTGTTGTTTTCAAAGGGCAAAGGCTCAAGCCCGCGGCCTTTGTCGAACTAGGCCGCGCCTTCGGCACGCCGGTGGCCTATTACGAACCGATGTACCACCACCCGGAATCCGAGCTGATCTTCGTATCATCAAATCTCACCCACGCCGGAGGGCAGGTCGGCGTCCCGAAGACGGGCGCGTTCTGGCACTGCGACTACCAGTTCATGCCGGAGCCCTTCGCCGTGACCATGTTCTACCCCCAGCAACTGCCGATCAGTACTCGCGGCACTCGCTTCATCAATATGGCCACCGCCTATCGAGGCCTCTCACCAAGACTCAAAGAAGTGATCGCCGGCACCCGTTGTCGTCACAGCGTCCGTAGATATGCCAAGATCCGTCCGTCAGACGTGTACCGCCCAGTCGGCGAGGTTCTCGCCGACATCGAACGCGTCACTCCACCGCAGTGTTGGCCCACGGTGCTGACCCACCCGATCACCGGTGAACGAATCCTCTACATCTCCGAGGCGTTCACATACGCCATCGAGGACAGTCGCGGCAATGCACTGCCCACTGCACTGCTTCACGAACTTCTCGGCGAATCCGGCCAACTGGACGAGACATACGAGCACCCCAACATCTTCGTGCAGAACTACGAACCCGGTGACCTGGTGCTATGGGACAACCGGACACTGATCCACCGCGCCCTGCACAACCCTGGCAACGAGCCTACCGAGTCCTACCGCATCACGGTCACCGACGAGTACCCACTGGGCTGCGAGGTGGCAAGGTGACTCAGCAATCGCGAACCGCCGAACTTGCCGACCTTCGCGACGATATGGTCCTCCTCGAGCAGACCATGCTCCCATATGCCGGGAAGGGCACCGTCTATCTCAATCGGGCGGCGACTCATCGACGCGGTGGCGCCGTCGTGACCACGGGCGACCTCGGATTCGAGCAGTCCTGCTACATCGAGGAGACCGGCCACTTCAACGCGGTCGAGTTCGTCATCTCCTACAACCAACTCATCTACTACACGCTGGCGGCGGCGGTCCGTGATCGGGTCTGCTGCAGGAACAGGTGA
>JAGQTW010000144.1:0-166 GCA_020438785.1 Mycobacterium sp.
CTCTTCACTTCGTTCATCGCGCGGAGTCGAGCACACCATTGCGTCGCGCCAGCTCGATGTTGGCCAGGTGCTGCGGATAGTCCTTGGTGAACAGCGTGGTGCCGTCCATGTCCACCGTGACGAAGTACAGCCAGTCCCCCGGTTCGGGGCGCTCGGCCGCGGCCAG
>JAGQTW010000144.1:273-3984 GCA_020438785.1 Mycobacterium sp.
CGGTCCAGCGGGTAGTTCACCGTGGAGTCGAACTCGAGACGCTGCGGCGCGGCCAGCCGGTTGTAGATGACGCGGGCGACCTTGGCGAAATCGTTCGGCTTGGCCTCCCGCTGCACCAGCGAGCCGACGATCAGGATCTCGTAGGGCGACATGTTCATCGCCGTCGCGGTATCCAGCAGACCGCCCGTGACGTAGTGGTCGGCACTCTCGGCGACCAGGGTGGCCAGGATCTGCTGGGCCGAGCCGGACGGGTCGACGTTCCACGCGCCCGGAGCGATCAGTCCCTCGAGCCTGCGGTGGTTGTTGCCCAGCGCGGTAACCGGTTTGATCGCCCAGTCCGGCACGTTGAGCGCCGACGGATCGGCCTGGCCGGCCGACTTGCGGACGTCGTCGGCGGTGACGGCGCACTTGCGCTGGCCGTTCAGCTCGACGCAGCTGGCCTCGGCGATCAGCGTGAAGATGCCGTCGGTGGTCTTGTCGGAGCCGACGGCCTTGACGTCGTCGAGTTGCCTCCCCTCCGGGATCACCAGCTTGCCCACCCGGGTGCCGGGGTCGGCGAGCCGCTGCACCGCCGCCGACGCCGACATCTCGGTGCGCATCTTGTAGAAGCCGGGTTGGATGGCCGCGATCGCCGAGTTGTCCTTCGCCGCGTCGACGAACGACTTGACATTGGCCACCACACCCCGGTCCCGCAGGGTCTGCGCGATCTGGGTGGTGGAGTCGCCGTCGTGGACCTGGATGACGATGTCGTCCTTGCCGTCGCCGGCGTAGTCACTGCCGCCGCCACCGTGAAAGATGTTGGTGCCCAGCAGAATCACGGCAAGCACGATGGCCGCCAGCACCGCGACCGCCGCCGCGGCGACGATCCGCCGCCGGGTGTGGGTGCGGCGGGCCCGGATTCGTTCCAGCTTGCTCATCCGGTGCCGGGGCGCCCCGACCTGCACCGGCTCGGCGCGCTCGGAATCGGTTCGCTCGTAGTCGAACTCGTCAGACATCGTCGTCCTCCGCACGCGTCGGCGCCGCGTTGCGGCGTTGGTCGAGCCAGCCCTGCAGGATCGCAACGGCGGCGGCTTGGTCGATGACGCCGCGTTGGGCCTTGGCGCGCACGCCGGCGTCGCGCAGCGACCGGGCGGCGCTGACCGTGGTCAGCCGCTCGTCGGCGAGGCGGACCGGCACCCCGATCTTGGCGGCCAATGAATCGGCGACCGCGATGGCGTCCTGGGCCGAGGCTCCGGCGCGGTCGGCCAGGGTGCGGGGCAGCCCGACGACCACCTCCACCGCCTCGTACTCGTCGACGAGGGCGGCGAGCCTGCGCAGGTGCTTGGCGTCGCGGCGGACGGTCTCGACCGGGGTGGCCAGGATGCCGTCCGGATCGCTTACCGCGACCCCGATTCGCACGGTGCCGACGTCGATGCCGAGCCGGCGGCCACGACCTGGGTCGTCCACGCCGGGCCGATCGGGCACGCGGTTCGCCGAAAGCACGAGGCGCTAGCTCCGGGCGATCTCGGCGCGAACCGCGGCGAGGGCCGCGTCGATCCCGGCCGCGTTCCTGCCCGAACCCTGGGCCAGGTCGGCCTTTCCGCCACCGCGCCCGTCCACCGCCGCGGCGAGGGGCTTGATCAGGTCGTTGGCCCGCAGACCCGCATCCTGGGCGGCGGCGTTGACCGCCACGACGAACGGAACTGTGCTGTCACCGCCGGAGTCGGGGCCCTCCGCGATCAGCACCACGGCGGCCGGCTCCGAGCCCATCTTGCCGCGGATGTCCCCGACCAGCGATCGAAGGTCACCGGCGGTCATGCCCGCCGCCATCCGCTGCGCCACGACACGGACCTTACCCACCTGCTCGGCACCCGCCGCGGCATTTGCCGCCGCGGCGCGGGCCGTGGCGAGTCGCATCCGTTCGAGTTCCTTCTCGGCGGTCCTGAGCCGGTCGACGAGGTTGGCCACCCGGGCGGGCACCTCATCGGAGGGCACCTTCAGCGAGGACGCCAGCCCGGCCATCAGCGCGCGTTCCTTGGCCAGGTGCCGGAAGGAGTCCAGCCCCACGTAGGCCTCGACGCGGCGTACACCCGAACCGACCGAGGACTCGCCCAGGATGGTGACCGGTCCAATCTGCGCCGAGTTGTGCACGTGGGTGCCGCCGCAGAGTTCCAGCGAGAACGGCCCACCGATCTCGACCACCCGGACCTCGTCGGGGTACTGCTCACCGAACATCGCCATGGCGCCCATGGCCTTGGCCTTCTCCAAAGCGGTGGTGAAGGTGTTGACCGGGAAGTCGGCCTCCACCGCCTCGTTGGTGACCTCCTCCACCTGGGTGCGCTGTTCCTCCGACAGCGGACCCTGCCAGTTGAAGTCGAACCGGAGATAACCCGGCCGGTTAAGCGAGCCGGCCTGAACGGCATTGGGCCCCAACACCTGTCGCAGCGCGGCGTGCACCATATGGGTGCCGGAGTGGCCCTGGGTGGCGCCGCGGCGCCACTTCGGGTCGACGGCGGCGACCACGGTGTCACCCTCGACGAACTCGCCGGACTCGACGTTCACCCGGTGCACCCACAGCGTCTTGGCGATCTTCTGCACATCGGTGACGGCGGCCCTGGCCGACTCGCCCGCGCCGGTTCCGGAGATCCAGCCCGCGTCGGCGATCTGGCCACCCGACTCGGCGTAGAGCGGGGTGCGGTCCAACACGATCTCCACCCGTTCCGGCAGGGCGTCGCCGGAGACCTCGCCGTGCACCCGTTTCTGGTGGCCCACCACCGGAACGCGCTTGCCGTCGACGAAGATGCCGAGGATGCGGGCCTCGGAGCTGAGCTCGTCGAAACCGGTGAACACGGTGGGCCCGGCGTCGACGAGTTCGCGGAACGCGGACAGGTCGGCGTGGGCGTGCTTGCGGGCGGCCGCGTCGGCCTTGGCGCGGCGGCGCTGTTCGGCCATCAGTTCCCGGAACCCGAGTTCGTCGACCGTGAGGCCCGCCTCGGCGGCCATCTCCAGGGTCAGCTCGATCGGGAAGCCGTAGGTGTCGTGCAGGGCGAACGCGTCCGCGCCGCCCAGCACCGTCTTGCCGGCGGCCCTGGTGCCCGCGGCGGCATCCTCGAACAGCTTCGAGCCGGCGGCCAGGGTGCGGTTGAACGCGGTCTCCTCGGCCACCGCGATGCGGTTGATGCGTTCGAAGTCGTCCACCAGTTCCGGGTAGGACGGACCCATCGCGTCGCGCACCGTGGTCATCAGTTCGCCGACGATCGGGGTGTCGATGCCCAGCAGTTTGGCGGCCCGCACGATGCGGCGCAGCAGCCGGCGCAGCACATAGCCGCGGCCCTCGTTGGCCGGGGTGACGCCGTCGGCGATGATGATCGCCGCGGTGCGGCTGTGGTCGGCGATCACCCGGTACCGGACGTCGTCATCGTGGTTACCCCGGCCGTACCCGCGCGGCGCACGACTCGCGACGGTGTCGATCACCGGCCGCAGCAGGTCGGTCTCGTAGACGTTGTCGACGCCCTGCAGCAGGCAGGCGATGCGTTCGACGCCCATGCCGGTGTCGATGTTCTTGCGGGGCAGCGGCCCGAGGATCTCGAAGTCGTCCTTGCTGGTGCCCTCGCCGCGCTCGTTCTGCATGAACACGAGATTCCAGATCTCGATGTAGCGGTCCTCGTTGGCCTCCGGGCCGCCCTCGATCCCGTACTCCGGTCCGCGGTCGTAGTAGACCTCCGAGCAGGG
>JAGQTW010000144.1:4036-5776 GCA_020438785.1 Mycobacterium sp.
ATCCGCTCCGGCGGCAGACCGGCGACCTCCTGCCACAACTGCGCGGCCTCGTCGTCGTCGTAGAACACGGTGGCCCACAGCCGCTCGGGGTCGAACCCGTAGCCGCCCTCTTCGACGGGGTTGGTCAGCAGGGTCCAGGCCAGTTCGATGGCGCGGCGTTTGAAGTAGTCACCGAAGGAGAAGTTGCCCGCCATCTGGAAGAAGGTGTTGTGACGGGTGGTGATGCCCACCTCGTCGATGTCGGGGGTTCGGATGCACTTCTGGATGCTGGTGGCCGTCGGGTACGGCGGGGTGCGCTGCCCCAGGAAGTAGGGCACGAACTGCACCATGCCGGCGTTGACGAACAACAGGTTGGGGTCGTCCAGGATCACCGAGGCGCTCGGCACCTCGGTGTGGCCGGCGTTCACGAAGTGATCCAGGAACCGCTTCCTGATCTCGTGTGTCTGCACTGGGTGGCTGTCCTTGCGTTTCGGGGCGTTTTACATTGGGTGCGGTTCGTCGGTCGCTTCGACCGCACTACATTATCCGGTCGGCCGACCCGCCCCGAACAGCCGATGTCTGGGCGCCGCGCCCGGCGCGACCCGACTCAGCCGCCGAGGAAACTGAGTCGCACCGAGCGGTGCGGGTTGTCTCGGTTCAGATCGACCAGCACCACGCTCTGCCAGGTGCCCAGCAGCGGGGTACCCCCGCTGACCGGGACCGTGACCGACGGCGAGACCAGGCCCGGCAGGACGTGGTCGGCGCCGTGGCCGGGCGAACCGTGCGCGTGGCGGTAACGGTCGTCGCGCGGCAACAACCGTTCCAGGGTGTCGACGAGGTCGTCGTCGGAGCCGGCGCCGGTCTCGATGACCGCCACCCCGGCGGTGGCGTGTGGAACGAAGATGTTGCACAGCCCGTCCCCGCGGGTCCGGCAGAAGGCGCGAACTTCAGCGGTGAGGTCGACGATCCGTCGCCGACCGGTGTCGACGTCGAGCACATCGGTTTCCACGGGTTCCAGCGTAAGCGACCATTGCCAGGCCATTTCCGGTGGAGGAAGGTGGGAAGAGCCGGTGGCGCCACCGGGGCGCTGCCCCGAATCCGAGGAGGTGGACCGTGCTTGCACGCTCTACCACGTTTGAGGCGCGCCCGGAATCGATCGAAGCCGGAATCGCCTACTGCTACGACGAAGTGATGCCCGCGCTCCGGGGCATGGACGGCTGGATCGGCCTGTCCCTTCTGACGGACCGCGAATCGGGCCGGTGCATCCTGACCACCGCTTGGGAGAACGGTGCGGCGATGCAGTCCAGCGCCGATCAGGTGCGGCCGCTTCGCGACCGGCTGGCCGAGGCCTTCCCGGCCGCCACCACGGTCGACGAGTGGCAGATCGCGGCGGTGCACCGCGACCACCACTCGGGCGAGGGTGCCTGCGTGCGGGCCACGTGGCTCAAGGTCCGCCCGGACCAGTTCGACCGGGCCGTCGAGTTCTACAAGACCGCGGTGCTCCCCGAGATCGAGCGGCTCGAGGGCTTCTGTAGCAGCAGCATGATGAGCGACCGCGGGTCGGGCCGGGTGGTGGTGTCGACCACCTATGACAGCCGCGACGTGATGGAGCGCACTCGCGATCAGGCCCGATCGCTGCGGACGGCGCTGCTTCGCGACCTCGGGGCCGACCAGCAGGACGTGGGCGAGTTCGAGCTGACCATCGCGGCGCTCCGGGTCCCCGAGATGGCCTGAGGGCACGTGACTTAAGGCTCTCCCCGG
>JAGQTW010000145.1 GCA_020438785.1 Mycobacterium sp.
GTGCGCCACGGCATCTGCATGAACAGCTCGACCGGTGGGAACGGGATGTGCAGAAAGAAGCCGATAGTCAGGTCGGGCCGCAACATCCGCAGCATCTTCGGCACCAGCTGCAGCTGGTAGTCCTGAACCCACACGGTGGCGCCCTTGGCGGCCGCACAGGACGTGGCTTCGGCGAAGCGCCGGTTGACGTCGACATAGCGATCCCACCACTCGCGGTGGTAGATCGGCTTGACGACCACATCGTGATAGAGCGGCCACAGTGTGGCGTTGGAGAACCCCTCGTAATAGTCGGCGACGTCCTCGGCGCTCAGGCGCACCGGGTAGAGCCGCAGGCCGTCTTCGACGATGGGCTCCTCGTCCCCGTCAACGACACCTGGCCAGCCGATCCAGGCGCCCCGCTGACGCCGCAGCAACGGCTCGAGCGCAGTCACCAGACCACCCGGGGCGCGTTTCCAGGTGATGGTCCCGTCGGCCGATCGCTCCATGTCGATGGGCAGGCGATTGGCGACCACCACGAAGTCAGAATTTCCGGAGGCGACGGTCCCCCCGTCTCCGGATGTCATCTACGCCTCGAGCTTTGAGGGCCCAATACCGAGCATCGAGAGGAACACACGGCACTCGTCCGCGTCGGTGGCGTATGCGGCGACGACGCGCCTGGCTTGACGCGCGGTGCTGTCGGCCAGGGGCTCCACTTCGTCGATGTCCGCGGCTTCAGATTTTGCAGGCATGGGTCAACTCTAGGCGAAACGGGATTCCCTGGGTGCCGACCGGCGGTTAGGGACTGCTCGACAGGGTCGACTCCGGCCGAACCGCCGGCGCACCCGGGACCAGGCAGGCCGTCGACTCCCAGTAACCGGTGCAGGGGTCGCCGTTGATGTTGGGCACCAGTTCCGTTCCGATCCCACTCTCCGTGGTGGAGGTGACGTCACCGGTTCCCCTGGTCGGGGCCGGCGCGGCCGGAACGTCGGCGCCTTCCGAGCCGACCGGGGTCATGGCCGGCACGCAGTTGCCGTTCGCGGCGTCCCGGGTCTCCCCGGCCTGGCACTCGCCCTGCCCTTCCTGCACGCTGGCCGACGGGTCCGGCACCGCCGGCACCGGTTCGGGGTTCGGGACGCCCTCGGCATACGCCGGCGAAGCGCACACCAACGCCAACGTGGCGAACAGGCCGGCGGTCATGGCTGTGACCGCGCGGCCGGCGCCCATCGATGTCATCGATGCTCCCGGGGACCGGCGTCGCACTACGGGCTCGACGAGATGCTCGTGCGCGGCTCCACGACCGGAACCGGCTGAGATTCCTCCAGGCCGATGCACTGGCCCGTGTTGGCGCCCGTGCACGGGATGCCCGCGACCTCGGGCAGGTTGTGCCCGGCATTCGGGTTCTCCGTGCCGATTCCGGTGTCGGCGCCCGGTACACAGGTATCGGTCGCGACGTCGAGGTGCTCGCCCGGCGGGCACGCGGCCACGGCGGGGACCGATCCGGTCGACGGCGTGGCCAATACGGCCAATGCCGGCGCGGCCGCGATCGCAAGTGCGAATCCACCGGCCACGGCCAGCCGCCGCACCGGATTACTGATTGTCGCCATGCTCATTTCCTGTCAGTTTGCTGTGTTGTTGTATGCACGCAGTTTATGTAAGCGCTCGCCGCCGCGCAGATGTTACAAAGATCGTCCTGACCTCGACATTCGTCGTGGCGATCAGCGGGTTCGTCGGGTTCGGGAGTGGCTGGGCGCCGCCGCGGCACCGGACTTCGCCGGTCTGGTGTTCCGGATGCGGCGTCGGTGGCCGCGAATTGGCATCTTGCCCAGCGGCGGACTGGTCGCCCGGCTCGGCGAGGAGAAGCACGAAGCGCTTTGCGGCGCCATGCCGCCATGGTTCGATACGAGAACCTGTTTCAGTTTTGCGTGAGGAGTATGGCGTGCAGCTCTCGTTCGCGGATCGGACTTACCTGGTCACCGGGGGTGGCAGCGGTATCGGCAAGGGGGTGGCGGCCGGTCTCGCCCAGGCCGGGGCCAACGTGATGATCCTCGGCCGCAACGCCGACCGGCTGGCGGCGACGGCCGACGAGATCAACGCCCAGGCCGCGGACGGCACCGTGATCTACGAGCCGGCCGACGTCACCCACGAGGACGAGATCGCGCGTGCCGTCGAGGCCGTCACCGCATGGAACGGACGCCTACACGGCGTCGTGCACTGTGCCGGCGGCTCACAGACGATCGGCCCGATCACCCAGATCGACTCCGAGGGGTGGCGCGCCACCGTCGACCTCAACGTGAACGGCTCGATGTACGTGCTCAAGCATTCGGCGCGCGAGATGGTGCGCGGCGGCGGGGGCTCCTTCGTCGGCATCTCCTCGATCGCCGCCAGCAACACCCACCGGTGGTTCGGGCCCTACGGCGTCACGAAGTCGGCTCTCGACCACCTGATCATGCTGGCCGCCGATGAGCTCGGCGCCTCATGGGTGCGGGTCAACGGGATCCGGCCCGGACTGATCCGGACCGAACTCGTGCAACTGGTGCTCGACTCGCCCGAGTTGAGTGGGGACTACCGGGAGTGCACGCCGCTGCCCCGGCCCGGCGAGGTCGAGGACGTCGCCAACATGGCGATGTTCCTGCTCAGTGACGCCGCCCAGTGGATCACCGGTCAGATCATCGGTGTCGACGGCGGTCAGAACCTGCGTCGCGGTCCGGACTACTCGGCGATGCTCGAACCCGCCCTCGGCGCCGACGCGCTGCGCGGCGTGGTCTGACGGATCAGTTCACGCAGGGGATTCCGCCGCCGTCCATGGGCCGGCCCTGGTCGGGGGTCGCCGAGGTGGTCATGCCGTACCAGCCCTCCGCGGTGGTCGGCTCGACGCTCGTCTCGGCATCGGGTTCGAGGTCGGCCGGCGGCACGTCGTATCCCTCGCCGAGGATGACGCGGATCTTGTCGGCGGGCAACGCGATGCTGGCCTGGGGCGCGTTGTCGATGCCCAGCAGCGCCGCCACGGACTCGGCGTCGGTCTGGGCGCCCGGCCCGTAGGAGACGACGGTGTCGATCGGCTCCAGCCACTCGCGGTCGCGAACCTGCTCGATCGTGTAACCGTGCTCGCCGAGCCGCGCGGCGGCCTGGGCGGCCAACCCGGAGGTGCTGCTGGCGTTGACCATCTCGACCGTCGTCTGTGGATTCGGCGGCGTGAGCGGTCGGGGCGCCGCGGTGGTGGTGACCATCGCCGTGTCGCCACCTATCGCGTTGGCGATCTCGGCGCGGATCTTCGCCGGATCGACGATGTTGACGTCCTGACCGTCGATGTTCTCGTAACGCACCACGGGCAGGGTGCGGAACTCGACCTCGCCCCCCGCCAGCGCCGCCATCCGGCGGAACTGGTCTTCGCCCCAGCCCTCCGACAGCACGATGTCCTTGCGAGCCACCGCCATCAGGCCCTTGAACCTGTCCAGATCGGTGAACGACCCGGAACTCTGCAATTGGTGCATGACGGACAGCAGGAAGGCCTGCTGGCGGTGGGTGCGGTCGAGGTCCCCGTTCTCCAGGCCATGGCGCTGTCGCACGAAGGCCAGCGCCTGCGCGGCGTCGAGCACCTGACGCCCGGCGGGGAAGTCGGCGCCGGAGAGGTCGTCGTGCACGGCGTGGTTCAGACACACCTCGACGCCGCCGAGGCTCTCGGCGAGGTCGTAGAACCCCGCGAGGTTCACCTCCGCGAAGTAGTCGATGGGTTGCCCGGTCAGGTTCCGCACGGCCCGCAGGGTGGCCTTGCGGCCGGCCTCGCGTCCGGCGCTTTCCAACTCGGCGCGGTCGGTGACGCCTTCGTCGGTGAGCTTCTGCTCGGTCTCGGCCTTGGTCAGGCCGTAGGCCTCCTTGATCTTGATGTGGTCGTAGCCCGTGATGCCGCTGACCGCGACCCAGTCGTCGCGGGGTATGGAGAAGGCCACCACCCGGTTGTCGGCGCCGATGTGGATCAGGATCAGGGTGTTGGTGTTGTACCCGCCGGCTTCGGAGTCACCCGCGTGCAGCTTGTCGAGCAACTCCTCGGGCAACTCGTTGCCCTGCTGGTCCTTGCGGGAGTCCAGGCCGATCAGCAGGATGTTCATCGCCCCGCCGCTGGAGCGGTCCCCGTCGCCGAGGGCCCGGGAGATGGTGATCCCGCCTAGCAGTCCGTGCGCCTCCCAGTACGCCAGGCCGGTGGCCAACACGACGAACACCGAGACGAGCGCGATCGCCGCGCGCCCGACGATGCGCCCGGTGCGACGGGCCGCCCGGTGGCGGCCGTGGCGGTTGTTGCCCGCGCCGGCCGCCGGGGCAGGCGGCGTTGGATGCATGAACGCCAGTATGCGGTGCATTTCTGGCGCACTCCCGCGCAGTGGGGACCGTCACAGCCCGATCGGCAACCCCGTCGGCCCCGCTGCCCCGGCTCAATGCGGGCCGAACGGCCGATATGACTATGCTGAGCGTGTGCTTAGCATCACCGGTACCAGCGGCGCCTCATGAAGCCAGCGCCGTTCGCCTACCACCGGCCCGACACCGTTGAGCAGGCGGCGCAGCTGCTCGCCGAACTCGGCGAGGACGCCAAGCTGATCGCGGGGGGCCAGAGCCTGGTGCCGATGCTCGCGATGCGGCTCGCCTTCTTCGATCATCTGGTGGACATCTCCCGGCTCGAGGCGTTGCAGGGCATCGAGGTGTCCGGCGACTGGCTGCGGATCGGGGCCGGGACCACCCACGCGGCGGTCGGGGCCGACGAACGGGTCCGCTCCGCGGTACCCCTGCTCACCCACGCGACCCCGCTGATCGGACACTTCCAGATCCGCAACCGGGGCACCCTGGGCGGCTCGATCGCACACGCCGATCCCGCCGCCGAGTATCCGGCGGTGGCCGTCGCGCTGGACGCGGAGATGGAGACGCTCTCGCCGACGGGTGGGCGCACCATCGCGGCGACCGAGTTCTTCACCGGCGTGTGGGAGACCCCGCTGGCGTCCGACGAGATCCTCACCGCCGTCCGCTTCCCGGTCTGGTCCGGCCGGCGTGGTTTCGCCGTCGAGGAGTTCGCCCGTCGCCACGGCGATTTCGCCATCGCCGGGGCGGCCGTCGCCGTCGAACTCGACGGTGATGACCGTATTCGCCGGTGCGGGATCGGATTGCTGGGGCTCGGTTCGACGCCGCGACGCGCGGCGGCGGCCGAATCTGAGCTCACGGGCCGCGGGCTCGGCGAGCTGACCCCCGAGGACGTCGGCGAACTGTCGATGACCGGCCTCGACGATGTCCCGGCCGACCTGTCGGGGTCGGCCGACTATCGGCGCCGGGTCGGGGCGGCGATCGTCGCGCAGGCCTGGTTGGCGGCGACCAAGGAGGCGGCCGATGCATGATCAGCGAATTCAGCTGTCGGTCAACGGAACTCCAACCGAGGCGGTCGTCGAGGCCAGGCTCACCCTGGCCGACTTCCTGCGCGAACGCTGCGGTCTGACCGGTACCCACCTGGGTTGCGAGCACGGCGTGTGCGGCGCGTGCACGGTGCTGCTGAACGGGGCAGCCGTGCGATCGTGTCTGGTGTTCGCCGTGCAGGCCGACGGCATGGAGGTCGACACCGTGGAAGGCGTGGCCGCCGCCGATGGTGAGCTCTCGCCCGTGCAGGCGGCGATGCGGGACTGCCACGGTCTGCAATGTGGCTTCTGCACACCGGGATTCGTCATGTCGATCACGGCACTGCTGCGGGACAATCCCGACCCCACCGACGAGCAGATCCGCGAGGGCCTGTCCGGCAACGTCTGTCGCTGCACCGGATATCAGGGCATCGTCAACGCCGTGCGGCTGGCCGCAGAGCGGATGTCCGCGACGCCCTAGTTCAGGCGGCGTTGAAACCGCACTGAGAGCGAGGTTTCGGGCGCCATCTTGGCGCTGATCGCCATCTCAACGTGGTTCGGCGGACGCCTCCTGGATCAGCGCCGCGATCGCAGCCGGTGTGGCGGGCAGCCGGGTGACCGTCACACCCAGCGGGGCCAGTGCGTCGTTGATCGCGTTGATGACCGCCGGTGTCGATCCGATCGCCCCGCCCTCGCCGGCGCCCTTGTAACCGCCGACACCCGGCCCGGGCACCTCGACGTGACCGTATTCGATGGGCGGCACCTCGGTGGCGGTCGGCAGCAGATAGTCGACGAAGGTGGTGGCCAACGGATTTGCGTCGTCGTCGTAGACCAGGCTCTCCAGCAGGGCACCACCGATGCCCTGCACGGTCCCGCCCGCGATCTGGCCTTCGACGACGTTGGGATTGATCATCGGGCCGACGTCCTCGCTGACGATGTAGCGGGTCAGGGTCACCCTCCCCGTCGTCACGTCGACCTCACACGTGCACGCGTGCGTGGCGTTGGCCCAGTGGATCGGCGTCTGGGAGGTGAAGCGCGCCGTGGCCTCCAGCGTCGCGGACATGCCGGCCGGCAGCTGCTGCGGTTCGTAATGCGCGCGGTACGCGAGGTCGGCGAAGCCGACGCTCTTGGTTGGATCATCGACCGCGGTGGCGCGGGAGGAGCCCAGTTCGATCCGATCGGGCGGCACACCGAGGATGTGGGCCGCCATCGCGAGCAACTGGCCGCGCAGGATGGTCGCCGCCTCGTCGACCGCGCCTGCGGTCATCGGCGCGCTCCGGCTGCCCTGGGTGCCCGCGCCGTACGGGGTCACCGCGGTGTCGCCCTGAATGGTGGCGACGTCGTCGATGTCGGCGCCGAGCGCATCGGCGGTGAGTTGGACGACGGTGGTCTCGATGCTGTTGCCGCTCGAACCGCCGTTGACGTAGACGTTGATCTTGCCGGTGGGCTCCATCCGGATGGTGGCGCCCTCGGTGGCCAGATGACCCGTCGCGGCGCCCGTCGGTTCGATGTAGGCCGCGAAGCCCAGCCCGAGATAGCGGCCCTGGGCCAGGGCCTCGCGCTGCTCCTTGCGGAACCCCTCGTGGTCGAGGATCTTCACGGCCTGCTCGAACGTCTCGCTGGGAGCGACGTGGTCGTACGGCATGCCGTTCGGGTTGACGTAGGGCATCTCGTCGCGGCGCAGCAGGTTCTTGCGGCGAAGTTCCACCGGATCGATACCGATCTTGCGGGCGGCGATGTCGAGAAGTATTTCGCGCGTGAGGGTTTCGTACTGCCAGGGGCCGCGGTAGGCGGCCAGGCCGCTGGTGTTGGAGAACACGGTCTGGTAGCTGAAACTGGCCTTGGGCACCCGGTACGGTCCGGGGAAGAACATGCCGATGGCAGCGGTCGTCAGCACCGGGTACGGGGTCGGGTAGGCGCCGATATCCTGGACGAAGTCGATGTCGACGGCCAGCAGGGTGCCCTCGTCGTTCAGGGCGATGCGGGCGGTGCCGTCGACGTGGCGGGCCTGGCCGGCCGCGATCAGGTTCTCGCGGCGGTCTTCGATCCACTTCAGTGCCGCGGGCACCTTGCGTGCGGCCAGCATGATGCACATGTCCTCGCGCATCGGGACGACCTTCTGGCCGAACCCACCGCCGGTGTCGCGCATGACGACGCGAACCCGCTGTGCCGGGATGCCGAGCAGCCGGGCGGCGAACGCCCGCAACTCGTGTGGTGTCTGGGTGGAAGCCCACATGGTGAGCTCCTCGGTGGAGGCCACCCATTCGACCACCAGTCCGCGGGTCTCCATCGGCACCGGAACGTAGGCCTGTTGGTAGATGCGCTCTTTGACGACGTGCGCCGCGGCGGCGAAGACCTCTTCGTCGGGGGGCGCCCCGGCCAGACCGCCCGCCACGTTGTCCGGATAGGCCTCGTGCACCGCGACCTCGGCGCCGACCGCGGTGGTGAAGTCGGCGATCGCCGGCAGGGGTTCGTAATCCACGTCGACGAGTTCGATGGCGTCCTCGGCGATGTATCGGCTGTCGGCCACGACGAGCGCGACGGGGTCGCCGACGAACTTGACCTCACCGTCGGCCAGTGGCGGGCGGGGGGTGTCCGGAACGTCCTTGCCCGCAACCGCGTGCCACGCCTCCCTGACGTCGGGGTTGAGATCGGCGGCGGTGAAGACCGCACGGACGCCCGGTAGTGCGAGCGCGGCCGCCGCGTCGATTCCGTTGATCCGGGCGTGCGCGAACGGGCTGCGGACGAAGCACGCGTGCAGCATGCCGGGCCGGGTGACGTCGTCGACGAAGGTTCCGTGGCCGGTGAGCAGGCGGGTGTCCTCGACCCGCGGGACCCGGGTCCCGGCGTAACGCGCGGGGGGTGCGGCCATCGGTTCGCTCCAATGCGTTGTCGTCGGGTGCCGAATGCTGAGCAGTCGCTCAGCGAGAGCGTACCCAACCGGGTGCCGCGGCGGCAGGGGTGTGCGCGAACGCCGCGACTCCAGTCACTCCGGTCGCATTCCGCACAGCCGCCGCACCGCGGCCAGACCGTCCGGGGTCCCCGGCCACTGCCTGGCCAGGGCGTCGGCACCCGCGGTGCGGGAGACCCACCGCAGCACCAGCGCGGTGATGATGACGTCGTCGGCGTACCCGATGGCCGGAATGAAGTCGGGGATCAGGTCGATCGGCGAG
>JAGQTW010000146.1 GCA_020438785.1 Mycobacterium sp.
CCATCATCTCGATCGCGCAGCACGCCAGGCCGAACGTCGCCGGCCATAACGATCCCTTGCGGACGAACCCCGCCACCTTCTCCACCGTGGACAGCAGGATGCCGCCCGGCAGCGCCTCTTCTAGTCCCACTCGAGGCCACCCCGCCGCCACACGTACCCGTACGCGACGAACACGGTGGCCATGAAGATCAACATCTCCACCAGGGCGAAGGTGCCCAGATTGTCGAACGCCACCGCCCACGGGTAGAGGAACACGATCTCGATGTCGAACACGATGAACAACATCGCGGTCAGGTAGTACTTGATGGGGAATCGCTGGCCGACCGGCTCACCGGCCATCGGTTCGATACCGCACTCGTAGGCCTCCAGCTTGGCCCGGTTGAACCGGCGGGGCCCGATCACCAGCGCGATCACCACAGAGACCACCGCGAAGGCAGCCGCGATCGCCCCGAGCACCAGGATGGGCGTGTAAAGACTCATACCGCTGTGCCACTCCCTCGCTTGGGCTGTCGATGTGAGTTGAGACACAGCCTAGCGATCTTGTCGGCCGACCCGTCGCATTTTGGTTAGATCAGCTGAGCGCATACCGCCCTGCCCGAACCATCAACGGCGACAGGGTGTTTGGAGTGCGTTTATTGTACCGGCGCGCGCAGCAAACCGACCACCGCTTCACCAAGCCGGATCGGATCGATGGGGTGGGGCACGGCGGCCTCGGCCCGCGACCAGCTGGCCAGCCAGGCATCGTCGGCGCGGCCAGTCAGTACCAGCACCGGCGGGCAGTTCTCGATCTCGTCCTTGAGCTGCTTGGCAATGCCCATCCCGCCGACCGGAGCGGCCTCACCGTCCAGGATCACCAGGTCGAACCCGCCCTCGTCCATCAGCTGAATCACCATCGGACCGGTGGCCACGTCGGTGTAGGTCAGGTCCGGCAGCTCCGGGTGGACCCGCTTGCCGAGGGCCAGCCGCACCTGCTCGCGGGTGCGGGCGTTGCTGCTGTAGACCAGGACATGGAGGGGCTTGGCGCCGGGGCGGGACACCTGGCCGATGCTACTGCGAAAACTCCTGCGTCCAAGGGTGTTCAGCCAGACGGTGGGCCACATCCGTCACACCAGCACCGTCCGGGTAGGGACACGCTTCGCCGAATCCCGCTATCGCGGGTGATAGCAGGTATCGCCGGTGATAGCGGATTCCGGGTAGGCCAACCGCTCCGGCTGCGGGCCGGCGCGCGGGTCAGCCCTTCGCGAACACCAGGTCGGCGATCAGCGTGGTCGTCGTCGGCATCATGCCGGCCATGTTGCCGCTGACGCCGAACGCGGTCCGATCCACCGTGGTCTGCGTCGAGATCCGCACCGTGCCGTCACCGGCGTGCTCGATGGTGGCCGACAGCGGCACCGGGCGGGTGATTCCGCGCACGGTCAGCTCGGTGCGCAGATCCGCGGTGCCCTCCCCGGTGGGTGTCACATCGGTGACGACGACGCTGATCTCGGGGTGCGCGTCGGCGTCGAAGAAGTCGGGGGAGCACAGGTGCTCGTCGCGCTTCTTGATTCCGGTCTTCACCGAGGCGGCGCGCACGTCGACGCGGCCGAACACCGCGCCCTTCGCGGTGATCTGACCGTCCCCGCTGACGTCGGTGAACTCCCCGTTGACGGGCACCAGCCCCCACAGCGTCTTGTTCCTGAACCGGACCGAGGATCGGGCGGGCACCAGGTTCCAGACCCCGGCCGTGGCGGGGTCGGCGAGCAGCGATTGCAGGGCGGTCATGTCACTCCATCCGGATCGTCACAGCAGCGGGGCCAACTCGGCGGGGTCGAGGTATTCATCGATCCGCCGGATCAGCCCGTCGTCTCCCAACTTGACCACCATGCCCACCCGCAGCGCCACCTTTTCGCCGGCCCGGCTGGTGGCGTGCAGGATGTGCTGCTGGACGAATCCGGTGTCGAAGAACTCGCGGTCCAGCACTTCGTAGCGCCGCTCGGTGGTGGCGTCGACGAACCAGGCGATGACGCTTCGCGCCCGGGTCTTGTCCCGCTCCCGGCCGCCGCCCTGGCGCCACACGACGACGTCATCGGACCACATGGCGGTCAGGGCGTCGAGGTCGCCGCGTTCGATCGCGCCGAACAACCGGTCGGCGACGTCGGCGATCCGGGTTCTGGTCAGGCTCATGGCGCTCCAGTCTCTGCTTGGTCGTATCCGGGATGGGCGATGGCCAGGCGATGCCGCACCACGTCGCGCAGGCATGCCAGCACCTCGTCACCGCGGCGGTCGAGGTCGCCGGAACGGATGGCGGCGGCCAGGGTGTCCTCGTCGGGGTAGCCGAGTCTGGTCAGGGCGGCCCGGGGTCGGTCGCCGTCCTCGTCGAGCAGTTCGCGTTGCACGGTGCGCAGCACGTTGGCCGCGACGAGGGCGTGGAAGTTGACCGACCCGGTGGTGGCCGACCGGACGTCGCCCTCCAGGAATTCGGCGACGGCGGCGACGAGTTCGGCGGCGGTGGGCCGGCCGTTGAGCCCGCTCACGGGGCCGCCTCCAGCAGGTCGAGTACGTCCCACTCGGTTTCGCAGACGCGCCGCCCGATCGCGGCGAGTTCCACCGACCGGGTCTGGCCGGACAGGTGCCGCTCGGCCTGGAACCGGCAGATCACCCCCCAGCCCAGCGTGCCGAGCACCAGCCACCAGCGCAGGGCCGCGCGATCCACCGGGGAACCGCCGGCCTGCTCGTAGGCGGCGACGAAGTCGTCGATGCTGCCGAGTCCGCCCGCGGCCAGGCTCGCCGGCGCCCCGAACCGCCAGGCCCGGATGCAGAACCAGGCCAGGTCCTGGTACCGCTCGCCGATGTGCACCAGTTCCCAGTCCAGCACGGCGGCCAGCCGGGAGCCGTCGACGATCAGGTTGCCCATCCGGAAGTCGCCGTGCACCAGGCAGGTTGGCGACGGCGCGGGCCGGTTGGCGGCCAACCAGCGAAACGCCCACTCGAAGGTGGCGGTGGTGTCGGCCATCGCGTCGAGCATCTCGCGCCACTGTGCCAGCGGGTCCTGCTCGGCCAGGCCGGGTGCGGTCGTCTCGGCGCGGTGGATCGCGGCCAGCGCCTGCGCACACTGCACCAACAGCTCCCGGCGGCCGCCGTCGTCGAGCTTGCGCTGGATCCGCCGCACGATGGTCTCACCCGCGATCTCGTCGCAGATCAGGAACGGGTTACCCAGTGCGGCAGCCGAATCCGATGCGACCAGCACGTGCGGCACCGGGGCGCCGGCGGCGGCCGCGGCCGCCTGCACCGCGGCCTCCAGCTCCATCCCGGCGTGGATGTCGTCGGTCGGCGCGGTGCGCAGGATCAGCGCGCGGCGGTCCGGCCCGGTCACCGCGTCGAAGGCCCACGTGGTGCGGCTGGCTCCGCCGGTCAGCGCCCGCAGGTTGTCCACGCCGGTGTCGGCGCCCAGCAGCGGGCGCAGCACCTCGGTCAGCCCGGCGGCCAGGTCTCCGGTCGCCACGTCAGCGGGCCGGCCTGCCGAACTTGAACATCCGCTGGGCCACCCGCCGCATCTGGATCTCCTCGGCGCCCTCGGTGATGCGGTACCGGCGGTGGTGACGGTAGATGTGCTCGAACGGCTCGTGCCGGCTGTATCCGATACCGCCGTGGATCTGCATGGCCCGGTCGGCGGCCTCGCACACCAACCGGTTGGCGCGGTAGTTGGCCATCGAGACCTTGTCGGACACCTCGAGGTGATGGTTGCGGTCCAGGTGCCAGGCGGCGTAGTACACCAACAGCCGCACCATCTGGGCCTCGGTCTGCAGTTCCACGAGCGGCCACTGCACCGCCTGGTTGACCGCCAGCGGCTTGCCGAACGTCACCCGCTCACCGGCGTAGGCCACGGCCCGGTCGATGCAGTACTGCGCGGCACCCAGGCTGCTGGCCGCCTGCCGAATCCGGTTCTCGTGCAGGAAGGTCTGGGCCACCTCCAGGCCGTGGTCCACCGGGCCCAGCACCGCGTCGGCGGGCACCCGGACGTCGCGCAACTCCACCTCGGCGTGGTCGCTGGGCATGTTGAACGTCCACCAGTAGTACGGCACCTCGAAACCCTTGGCGTCGCAGGGCACCAGGAACGCGGTGATGCCGCGGGCCTGGCCGGGCTCCCCGGAGGTGCGCGCGAAGACCAGGTCGTGGGTGGCGCGGTGCACCCCGGTGTTCCACCGCTTCGAACCGTTGATCACCCAGTCGTCCCCGTCCCGCCCGGCGCGGGTCTCCAGCCAGGTGGCGTCGCTGCCGTGCGCGGGTTCGGTGAGGCCGAAGGCCATCGACCGCTTGCCGGTCAGCATCGCCTCGATCCACTCGGCCTTCTGCTCCTCGGTGCCGAACCGATCCATCATGATGATCTGCGGGAAGTTGCCGACGATCGACGACTCGTCCTGCAGGTCGTTGTGCAGGCCGAGGCCCTTGTGCGCCAGGTGTTCCCGGATCACCGCCATGTCGAGGTTGCTGCCGTCGCGGCCGCCGAACTTCGACGGCAGGCCGTAGCGCAACCACCCGGCCGCATCGGCGCGTCGGCGCATCTCGTCGAGCAGGTCCTCCCACTCCCGCCGCGGGATGCCGCCGTTCTCGATGTCGGTGCGGGCGAACTCGCGGCGGCGGTCGAAGTACTGCATGTGCTCACGCTCGAGCGGTTTGATCTCCGCCTCGATGAACGCGTCCATCTCGGCGAGCAGTCCCGGAAGGTGTTCGGGCAGGGCGAAATCCACGCTGATCTCCTTGCTCGGCTAGTAGCCGTACAGTGTCTTCTTCCAGATGCCGGACAGGGTGCTGATGGCCTCGGCGTCGCTCAGGCGCACCCCGAGGCCGGCGGTGTCCGGGCGCAGGCACACGGTGGTGAACTGTTCGAACAGGAGCGCGATCGCCAGCGCGGTGTGTTCGGGGGGCAGGCCGTCGGCGTAGCCCTGCGCCCGGGCGCGGTGCACCGACGCGGTGATGATGTCCATGCCGAAGCGGCGGAACTGGTTCTGCACCGCGGCGAAGCGCGGCTGGGTGGCGGCGAGCTGGTCGACGGCGACCATGATGCCGATGTTCTGCTTGAACATGTTCCAGTAGGCGGTGACCACCGACACGAAGAACCCGCTGTCCAGCGGCGACTCCGGCAGGTGCACCCGCAGCCTGGAGGGCTCGACGACGTCGTGCAGGAACGACTCCGCCAGCGCGGCCAGCAGATCCTCCTTGTCCTCGAAGTACCGATAGAACAGCCCCGGCGACTTACCTGCGGCGGCGGTGATATCGGCCAGCGTAGTGCCGTGAAAACCGCGTTCGGCGAACAGTTTCCGGGCCGCATCCTCGATGGACTGGCGGGTCTGGCGGCCCTTGCCGGACAGCGCGGCTGCGGTGGGCACGGCCGGTCAGCCCGCGATCCGGTCGCCGGCGCGCAGCAGCGCGCTGGGCAGGTCGTGGCCGACCAGGTTCTGGGCCACCCGGGCGGCGCTGATCGCGGCGGACAGGTCGACGTCGACGCCGATGCCGCTGTCCCGCAACAGGTACACCAGATCCTCGGTGGCGATGTTGCCGCTTGCGCCGGGGGCGAACGGGCAGCCACCCAGCCCGCCGACCGAGGCGTCCAACCGGGTGACGCCCGCGGTGACGGCGGCGTACGCGCTGGCCAGCCCCGAGCCGCGGGTGTTGTGGAAGTGCGCCCCCAGTGGCAGCTCACCGATCAGCGGCCGCACCGCGGCCACCAGGGCGGTCACCCGGCCCGGGGTTGCGGTGCCGATGGTGTCGGCGATGGCCAGCCGGTCGGCGCCGAAACCGACCGCGGCGTCGACGACGGCGAGCACCCGCTCGGGCGGGGTGGGCCCGT
>JAGQTW010000147.1 GCA_020438785.1 Mycobacterium sp.
ACTACCAGGTGCTCAACGCGCTCGTGGACCGTCCCGAGGCGCTCGCGGCGGACCCGATGCTGGTCAAGCGGCTGCGCCGGCTGCGGGCCAGTAGGCAGAAGGCTCGCGCCGCACGTCGGCTGGGCTTCGAGGTTCCCTGATTCCGCCGGATCCGCGATGAGCGCTTTCGCGGGGGGCGACCGACCGCAGTTACAGTGGGCCCGATGAACGAGCGCGTTCCCGACTCTTCCGGGCTGCCCCTGCGCGCCATGGTGATGGTGCTGCTGTTCCTGGGAGTGATCTTCCTGCTGGTCGGATTCCAGGCGATGGGCTCGGGCAACGACTCCAGCGACGACTCGTCGGCCACCACCGTGACCACCACGACCTCGAAGACGACCCCGGCCCCTGCGCCCAAGGCTGACGTGCGGGTTTTCAACGTCAGCAGCGATGAGGGGGTGGCCGCGCGCACCGGTGACCGGCTGCGCGAGGCGGGCTGGAACGTCACCGAGACCGGGAACCTCACCGCATCGGAGGTGACGGCGACGACGGTGTACTACGGCACCACCGCCGGCGAGCAGGCCGCCGCCGAGGCGGTCGCCAAGGTCCTCGACGTACCGGTGCAGCCACGAATTCCGGAAATCGCCGAGCAGCCTCCGGGCGTGATCGTTCTGGTGACCGGATAGAGTGCCTCCCATGGTTAAGCCGCTCAGCCAGCTGAAAACTGCCGCCGCCGTCCTGTTCGTCGCGCCCGTCGCGCTGCTCGCCGCCTGCTCGCCCAACGAGCCCGTCGCGACGCAGCCCGGCACCACCCCGCCGATCTGGACCGGTTCGCCCGATCCGTCCGCGGAGGCTATGCCGGAGAACGAGCAGGTGACGGTCGAGAAGAAGACCATCCACGCCATCATCGCCGGCCCGGACGGCGGCCAACTCGCGGCGGCGACCATCGACTTCAGCGAGAAGGTCGCCACGGTCACCGTGGAGACCACCGGCGCCGGCAAGCTCGCCCCGGGCCTGCACAACCTGCAGCTGACCTCCGTCGGCAAGTGCGAGGGCGACTTCGCGTCCGCCGGTGACCCGGTCACGCCGAACAGCCAGCTGGTGCCCCTGCAGATCGGCGCGGACGGCACCGGCATGCTCGTCACCACCAGCGACGTCCTGAAGGAGGACGAGCTGCTCGACGGGAACAAGTCGGCGCTGGTGATCTACGACAAGTCCGAGACGGTCGCCGACCAGACCACGCAGGCCACCGGCGGCGCCGCCAAGCGCGTGGCGTGCGGTGTCCTCACCTCCGGCTAGCAAGCCCTCCGGAAAGCGGTCGGCCGCGCGCATCGACTTCGCCGGGTCACCCCGGCAGACCCTGGGCGTGGAGTGGGAGTTCGCGCTGGTCGACAAGGCCACCGGGGACCTGATCAACGAGGCGACGGCGGTGATCGCCGAGGTCGGCGAGAGCCCGCATGTGCACAAGGAACTGCTGCGCAACACCATCGAGGTGGTCACCGGCATCTGCGACACGGTGCCCGAGGCGATGGCCGACCTGCACTCCACCCTGGTCTCGACGCACGACATCGTCAGCGACCGCGGCATGGAGTTGTTCTGCGCGGGCACCCACCCGTTCGCCCAGTGGTCGGCGCAGAAACTCACCGACGCCCCGCGCTACGCCGAACTGATCAAGCGCACCCAGTGGTGGGGACGCCAGATGCTGATCTGGGGCGTGCACGTCCACGTCGGCATCTCCTCGGCGCACAAGGTGATGCCGATCATCTCCTCGCTGCTCAACCACTACCCGCACCTGCTGGCGCTGTCGGCGTCGTCGCCGTTCTGGGCCGGCGAGGACACCGGGTACGCCAGCAACCGGTCGATGATGTTCCAGCAGCTGCCCACCGCCGGTTTGCCGTTCCAGTTCCAGACCTGGCGTGAGTTCGAGCGGTTCGTGCACGATCAGAAGACGACGGGCATCATCGATCATGTCAACGAAATCCGCTGGGACATCCGGCCTTCGCCGCATCTGGGCACCGTCGAGGTGCGCATCTTCGACGGGGTGTCCAACCTGCGCGAACTGTCCGCCCTGGTGGCGCTGACGCACTGCCTGATCGTCGACCTCGACCGTCGGCTCGACGCCGGCGAGGAGCTGCCGGTGATGCCGCCCTGGCATGTGCAGGAGAACAAGTGGCGCGCGGCCCGCTACGGCCTGGACGCGATCATCATCCTCGATGCCGACAGCAACGAGCGGCTGGTCACCGAGGACCTCGACGACCTGCTGACCCGGCTCGAGCCGGTGGCCCGGTCGCTGGATTGCGCCACGGAACTGGCGGCCGTCGCGGAGATCCCGCGGCGCGGCGCGTCGTATCAGCGGCAGCGGCGGGTAGCCGAAGAGAACGACGGCGACCTGCGCGCGGTGGTCGATGCGCTGGTCGGCGAGTTGGAACTCTAGAGCGGCAGCTGGGAGGCAGTGTGAGCACGCATCGGACCAGGCGAGCCGCAAGCGTCCTGATGGTGGCCGCCCTCATCACGGCCGGCTGCGCCAAGGAGATCGACGGCACCCCGGTGGCCACCCCGGGTCAGGCCGGCAAGGGTCTGGGGCCCGCCGACTTGCTCAGCACGACCTGTCGGCAGTTCCTCCAGATGGACGAGCCCGGCCGCCGCGAGGTGATCACCGCGATCGGCGAGAGCGGCAACAAGTTCATCGCCGGAAACCCCGAACTGTGGGCCGGAGTCGCGGGCGCGCTCTGCGGGTTCGTAGATCCGAGCGCACCGGTGAAGGACATCATCCTGGGGATGCGGTAGCCGATGACTTCGCCTGTGCCGCAGCCGATGTTCCCGCTGCAGTCCGCGCTGCTGCCGGGCGAGGTGCTGCCGCTGCGGATCTTCGAGCCGCGGTACGCCCAATTGGTGCAGGACTGCCTGGCAATGACCGAGCCGGCGTTCGGCGTCGTCCTCATCACCCGGGGCCGGGAGGTGGGCGGCGGGGACGTCCGCGGCGATGTCGGTGTACTGGCGCACATCGCGGAGTACGCCGAGCTCGGCATGGGCCTCTATCAACTGCAGGCGCTCAGCGGCGAGCGGATCCGGGTCTCCGAGTGGCTGCCCGACGAACCCTACCCCCGTGCCGCCGTCGAGCCCTGGCCCGACGAGCCGGGGCCGCCGGTCACCCATGAACGCATCGGCGAGGTGGTCGACCGAATCCTGGCGCTGTACCAGATGGTCGCCACGGCCCGCGGGGCCACGCTGCGCGCCGACGCGTTGGCGGTGGAGCCGGAGGTCGCCGACGACCCGTCGCGGCACCTCTACGCGCTGGCCGCCCGGGTGCCGATGGGCCAGGCCGACCGGTATGCGGTGCTGTGCGCACCAACCCTAGCCGGGCGGGTGGACGTGTTGACCGACGCGATTGAAACCGTCTCGGCCATGGTCGAATTCCAGCTGGCCGCCGAGGAGGACTAGAGCGGGCTCAACCCGCCGCCCACTGCTTGGCCTGCTCGAGTTCATCGAGGCCGAACAGGGCGAGTTCGCCGGGGACCATCCAGGCCAGGGCGTGCAGGGTGTGGACGACCCATTCCTTGTCCGACACCACCGCGACCCGCTTGAACGCTGAATGATGCCGGAAGAGCGCACCGAAGCCCTGCCGCATGTCCTCCAGCAGGCCGCCCGGCCCGAAGCCCTCGTAGTCGTCGGCGATCACCTCGACCATCCTGATCTCCGGCGAGTCGAGCATCGTCCGCATCGTCGGGGTGAACTCCTTGATGTCGTCCCGGCGCAGCCGGCCCGACACCCGGATGCCGGTCACCCCTTCCGGCATGTCCTGCAGTACCTCGATCATCGGATCTCCCCTTCCCGGGCCCGCGCCGGGGCCCCCTGCACCTCCGGTCCCATTGTGCGCGGCGTCGTCTATGTTGGTCGTCGGTCGGATGTCAGAGGGAAGGGATGACGACATGCGAATGCTGAAGGTTAGCGTGCTGGCGGCCACGCTCGTTGCGCTCGGATCCCCGGCCCATGCCGCGGCGGCGCCGAAGAACTACTGCGCCGACCTCAACGGCGCCCAGGTCGGCTCGACCTGCCAGATCAAGGTCTCCGACCCCGGCTACGAGATCAGCATCAGCTTCCCAACCGACTATCCCGACCAGAAGTCGATCGCCGAGTACGTCTCGCAGACCCGGGACCAGTTCCTCGGCGTGGCCAAGTCCTCGACACCCAGGGACCTGCCCTACGAGCTGGACATCACCGCCAACAGATACGGCTCGGCGATACCGCCGCGCGGAACCACGTCGGTGGTGCTGACCGTCTACCAGAGCACCGGCGCCGCCCACCCGGTGACCTCGTTCAAGTCGTTCAACTGGGATCAGGCCTACCGCAAGGCGATCACCTACGACACGCTGTGGCAGGCCGACACCGACCCGCTGAAGGTCGTCTTCCCGATCGTGCAGGCCGACCTGCAGAAGCAGGCCGCGGAAACGGGGCCGATCGCCCCGTCTGTCGGCCTGGACCCGACGTATTACCAGCAGTTCGCCGTCACCAATGACGGGGTGATCTTCTTCTTCGGTCAGGGTCAGCTGCTGCCCGAGGTGGCCGGTCCCGTGCAGGTGCTGGTGCCGCGCTCGGCGATCGACCCGATGCTGGCCTGAGCCCGTCGGTCAGAGCTTCTGCGCCTCGACGAAGGTGGTGTCGGGCACCAGTTCCGACAATTCTTCGGGCGCCTGCCGCTGATGGCTGGCCATCAGGTCGACGGCGGTGATGGTGCTGACCTCCCAGCCGCGCTCGGTCAGCCACCGCGCGACGTCGGTGCGCGGCTCGAGGTACCACAGCCTGCTCGGGTCGGGCACCTCCGGACGCCCGGCGGACCGGGCGGCCTCGCGCGCCTGCTCGATGCGTGCGCGCCGTCGGGCCAGTCCTTCCGCGGAGTAGAAGTCGGGGCCGAACGCCTCGACGTCGAGGCGGCTGCCCACCGCACTGAGATGGTCGATGTGTTCGAACAGCGCGTCCTGGTCGGCCGCCGACAAGTAGGGCAACAGACCCTCGGCCGACCATGCGGTGGGCCGTGAAGCGTCGAAACCGGCCTGCCGCAGCGCCTTCGGCCAGTCCTTGCGCAGATCGATGGGGACCGCCACGTAACCGGTGGCCGGCCGCGCGGCGTGCGCGGCCAGCACCCGCTTCTTGAACTCCAGCACCTTGGGCTGGTCGAGTTCGTAGACGACGGTCCCGGAGATCCACGGCAGCCGCCAAGCGCGGGTGTCCAGCCCGGCCGCGAGAATCACCACCTGATCCAGCCCGTTGGCGCCGGCCGTCGTGAAGAAGTCGTCGATCTGCTTGGTGCGGCAGGCGATGTAGGCCGACATCGCCTGCATCCGGGTGCCCTCCTCGCCGAAGGGCGACCGCCAGCCCGCCTCGACGGCCGCGTCGATGAAGAAATGGGCGAACGGATCGGTGTAGAGCGGGCGCTCGGCATCGGTCTCTTCGGCGCGGGCGCGGGCCACGCTCAGCGCCGTCGCGCCCACCCCCTCCGTGATGTCCCAGGTGTCGTCGTCGGTCCGGCTCACGCGTTCCTGTCCGCCCCTCCGCTGAAGTCGTCCATCGCGCGCATCTCGTCCCGGGTCAGCAGGTCGTTGCGGATGTTCTCTTCACGGTAGGCCAACTGCCCGACCCGGTGCGCCACCACCGGTGCGGTGATCAGGGTGAACATCGCCGTCAAGATGATCATCCCGATGTCGGCGTTGCCGCGCAGCCGGATCGCCGCGCCGCCGAGTACCAGCAGCAGGCCCAGCACCTGGGGTTTGGTGGCGGCGTGCATACGGGTCAGGGTGTCCGGGAAACGCACGACGCCGATGGCGGCGGTCAGCGCCAGCGCCGAGCCGCCCAGCACCAGCACGGCGGTCACGATGTCCAAAACGTTCATCACGGATCCCCCCGGTCGATGTCGGGCACTCGGAAGCGCGCCACGCTGACCGAGCCGACGAAGCTGATCAGCGCCAGCGCGGCCAGGCTGTAGGTCACCGTGGTGTCGAGTGTGAAGGCGGCCCAGGTGCCGATGCTGCACATCGTCACCGCGACCAGGGTGTCCACCGCGACCAGCCGGTCCAGCGTGCTCGGCCCGGCCAGCAGACGGATCATTGTCACCGCCGCCGCCGCGGTCAACATCACGCCGGCCAGCACCCACACGATCGTCATGCGCGATCCGCCTCCGCTCCTCGCTGGCCCGTCATGCGCGATCCGCCTTCGAACGTCGAGTTGTGGTCGCGCGCAGGGGCCAATGCCGACAACAACTCCACGCTCGGCCGATCGTCACGGTGCGGCCCCCTCGGATTCGCTTGTCTCGGGCCGCCATTCGGACTCCCGCTCGAACGCCGCCACCAGCATCCGTTCCAGCTTCGCCGCCTGGCGGTAGAACCGGTCCACCGACCACCGTGACCCGACGTCGAGCACGTGGACGTACACCAACCGGCGGGCCTGGTCGATCTCCAGCACGATCGTGCCCGGGGTCAGGTTCATGATGTTGACAGCCAGGGCCAGCACCAGATCGGACTTCAGCGCCAGCCGGGCCCGCAGCACCGCCGATAGCGGTGGCGGCCCGGGCCGCAACGCCAGCCAGGCCACCTGGGTGGAGGACACCACCAACCACCACGCGACGGTGATCGCCAGCCACAGCAGCGACAGCGGGTGCAGCCTGCCCTGCACCGGAACCGCGGGCAACGGCAGCAGCAGGGTGACCAGCAACGCGACCGCCAGCCCGGAGACGATGTTGGCCACGGTTATGTTGCCCCACAACAACAACCACACCAGGGTCAGCCAGACCAGCACCCAGATCCGAAGCGCCCATGCCTTCATAGCCGCGTTCCCAACACCGCACTGATGTACTGGCCACGGTCGAGTACCTCGTCGGCGGCACGGTCGCTGAAACCGAAGATCGGGCCCGCCGCCACCGTGAGCGCCAACCCGACCGCGATGAGACCCATTGTCGGGGCAACCATTCCGATCGGCATCCGTCCGACATCGCCGCGGTCGTCGAACGCCACGTCCTGGGAATAGTCCGCCAGCAGCGCCGATGGTGCCGAATCGGCCATCGCCCCGTCGGGGGCGTCGGCACGGGCCCGCCAGAACGCCTTGGTCCACACCCGGGCCACCACGTACAGCGTGAGCAGGCTGGTCACCACCGAACCGCCGACCAGCAGCCACGCCAGCACCGAACCGTCCTGGGATCCGGCCTCGAGCAGCGCCACCTTGCCGATGAAGCCCGAAAACGGCGGTATGCCACCGAGATTGAGGGCCGGAACCATGAAGACGAACGCCAGCAGCGGACTGGCGGCGGCGAGTCCCCCGAGCCGGCGCAGGGTGGACGCGCCGGCCTGCCGTTCGATCAGCCCGACGACCAGGAACAGGGTGGTCTGCACGACGATGTGATGGGCCACGTAGTAGATGGCGCCCGACATGCCGAGCCGGCTGGACAGGGCGATCCCGAACACCATGTAACCGATATGGCTGACCAGAGTGAACGACAGCAGCCGTTTGATGTCGCTCTGCGCGATCGCACCCAGGACGCCGATGAGCATGGTCAGCAGCGCGGCGACCAGCAGCACCTCGTTCAGGCCGCCCGCCGGAAACAGCAGCGAGTGGGCCCGGATGATGGCGTACACACCGACTTTGGTCAGCAGCCCGGCGAACACCGCGGTCACCGGGGCGGGTGCGGTGGGGTAGGAGTCCGGTAGCCACGCCGACAACGGGAAGACCGCCGCCTTGATCCCGAAGGCCACCAGCAGGACCGCGAACAACGCACCGCGGGTGCCCCCGCTGATGTCGTGCAGGCGCAGCGAGAGCTCGGCCATGTTGAGGGTGCCGGTGGCAGCGTAGATCAGCGCCAGGCCGATCAGGAAGATCAGCGACGACACCATCGACACCATCACGTAGGAGATGCCGGCCCGCACCCGTTCCTCGCTGGCGCCGATGGTCAGCAGCACGAAGCTCGCCGACAGCAGCACCTCGAAGCCGACGTAGAGGTTGAACAGGTCACCGGCCAGGAACGCCGTACACACCCCTGCCGACAGCACCAGGTAGGTGGGCAGGAAGATCGACACCGGCTGACGGTCGTCGCCGTCCCGGATGCCCTGGCCGATGGCGTAGAACACCACCGCCAGCAGCACGATCGCCGACACCACCAGCATCAGCGCCGAGAGCCGGTCGGCCACCAGGGTGATGCCCAGCGGCCCGAGCCCGGCGCCGGTCGGCCCCCAGCCGCCGACATGCAGCGCCTGGGTGCCGTCGCGGTCGGTCAGATACACCAGCACTCCGCACACCGCCAGCACGGCGCCGAGCGCGACCACCGTGATCAGCCGCTGCAGCCGCGGGCGACGCCCCGCGATGAGGGTCAGGGCGGCGGCGGTCAGCGGGATCAACACCGGCAGCGGCATCAGGACGCCGGCGGGGCTCATCGCGACCCCTCATGCCCGGGCAGCGCGTCGAGTTCATCCGGCTCGTCGGTGTCGCGATGCGGCGCGTGCACCGGTGCGTCCTCGTCGATCCAGGACGCCTCCTCGTCGGAAAGCCTCGAGACCCGGGTGTCCTCGGGGTCGTTGCCGACCTCCTCCTCGGTGGTCAACCGGAACGACCGGTAGGTCAGGGCCAACACGAACGCCGCGATGCCCATCGCGATCACGATCGCGGTCAGGATCATGCCCTGCGCCAACGGGTCCGCGGTCATGGTCTCCGAGCCGCTGGTCCGGCCGCGCACCGGCGGATTGCCGGACGGCCCGCCTACGGTGAGGATCAGTAGGTTGACGGCGTTGCCTACCAGCAAGAGTCCCAACAGCATTCGGGTCAGGTTGCGCGAGAGCAGCAGGTACACCCCGCAGCTGGTGAGACCGGCGATGATCACGAGCGGGACGAGGTATGCGGTCACGAGACCCTCGCCTTCCCGACGACGGGTGCCTCGGCCATCTCGACGTCGATCCGCGCGCCGAGGCTGCGCAGCACGTCGAGCACCAGGCCGACCACGATCAGGTACACCCCGAGGTCGAAGAACAGCGCGGTGACGATCTTGACGGTACCGAGCAGCGGCAACTGCATCGAGATCACCGCCGATGACAGCGCGGGCGCACCTAGCAGCATGGAACCCACCGCGGTGCCCGCCGACAGCGCCAGCCCGGCGCCCAGGATCTTGCCCGCGTCCAGCGGCAGCGTCTCGCCGAGTTCGTAACGGCCGCCGGCCAGGTAGCGCAGCACCAGCGCCAGCCCGGCGGTCAGCCCGCCGGCGAAGCCGCCGCCGGGGGTGTTGTGCCCGGTGAAGAAGAAGTACACCGAGAGCACCATGATGAGCGGGAAGATCATCCTGGTCGCGACCTCGAGCACCAGCGAGCGGTAGCGCGGATCGCGCAGTTCGCTGCCGCGCAGCCAGGTGGTGTCGCTGACCGACGGGCTGTAGCGGGCTGAGGGCAGCGTGCCGATGTCCGGCTGGCCGGTACCGGCATCGGAAACCCTTGGCGCCGAACCGAACCGGCGGTTGCGGAACACCAGCGAGGCCACCCCGGTGGCGGCGACCACCAGCACCGAGATCTCGCCCAGGGTGTCCCAGGCGCGAATGTCGACCAGCAGCACGTTGACGGTGTTGGCGCCGTGGCCGCGGTAGTAGGCGGCATCGGGCAGCAGTTCGGCGATCGGGGTGGTGCTGCGGGCGGCCTTGGCGAACACCGCCAGGGTGGTGACGGTGGCGCCGACCGCCAGCGACAGCAGCACCTTGGGCAGCCGGTGCCGCCTGGCGCCGGGATCCTCGGCCTCGGCGGGCAGGGTCCGCAGCACCAGGACGAAGATCACCAGGGTCAGCGTCTCCACCAGGAACTGCGTCAGCGCCAGATCGGGCGCGCCGTGGAAGGCGAAGACGACACCGCAGCCGTAGCCGGTGATGCCGACGAGCAGCACCGCCGCCAACCGGTTGCGCATCACCGTCGCCGCGACCGCCGCGCCCAGCATCAGCAGGCCCACCACCGGTTGGACCAGCGAGTCCCACAGCCGGAAGTCGGGATGGTCGCGGGCGCCGAGCGTCAGCACCACCACCGGCAACAGCACCAGCGTCGACAAGATCACCGCCTGGGTGGCCGGTATCGAGCCGCGCTGGGTGACGGCGGTCAGCCGCACCGAGGCCACGTCGGCGCCCCGGACGACGGCGTCGTAGATGCGGTCGGCGTTGCCCAGCGGCAGCCAGGTCGAGTCCCGCACCCGGTGCAGTCGGTTGCGTCCGAAGAACAAGCCGGCGCCGAGCGCGAGCACTAGCACCGACAGCAGCAGCGGCAGGTTGAACCCGTGCCACAGCGTCAACGTGTAGTGGCCGTCGGCGGCACCGGCGGCGGGCAGAGTCTCGGCGTAGTCGTCCAGGCTGTCGTCCAGGCGGCCCGGCGCCAGACCGAACAACAGGCCCGCCGCGGCAAGTATCGCCGGGGCGACCAGGAAAGTGGCCTTCGGGCGGTGCAGGTTGGTCACCAGGATGGTCGGACTGGGAAAACCCTTGCGCGCGAACGCCCCCCACAGGAATCGCAGGCTGTAGATCGTGGTGAACACCGACCCGGTGACCACGCCGGCCAGCACCACCGGGGCCCAGAAGCCCAGCGAAGCGCTGTGCGCGATCGCCTCGAAGTCGGCCTCCTTGGCGATGAAGCCCAGGAACGGCGGCAGCGCGGCCATGCTCGCGGTCGCCGCGGCCGCGATGACGAACAGTCCCGGCAGCCGGCTGCCCAGCCAGGCCAGCCTGCGGATGTCGCGGGTGCCGGTGGCGTGGTCGATGACGCCGACCACCATGAACAGCGTGGCCTTGAACAGCGCGTGGGCGCACAGCATGGCCAGGCCGGCCAGCATCATGTCCTGCCCGCCGCCACCGACCATGATGGTGATGAAGCCGAGTTGGCTGACGGTGCCGAAGGCCAGGATCAGTTTGAGGTCGTATTCGCGCACCGCGCGCCAGCCGGCCAGCAGCATGGTGGCCAGGCCGAGGGTGATCACCGTGGGGTGCCAGCCGGGGGAGTGGGCGAAGCCCGGCGCCAGCCGGGCGATCAGGTAGACGCCGGCCTTGACCAT
>JAGQTW010000148.1 GCA_020438785.1 Mycobacterium sp.
CGGGCGGGAGCGAACCGCGTTGAACGGCGGGTCGGGGAAGGCGGCACCGACGCGCAAGGTCCCGTCGTTACCGGCCACCCCGCAACGGTAACGCCCGGGTCAGTCGCCGACGCCGAACCGAATCTGCGGATCCCACCGCTGCGAGCCACCCAGAAACGCGATCCAGCCGAGGATCGCCCCGGTCTGCAGGAGAAGTGTGAAGGTCAGCGGTTCGACCACCATCGCGGCTGCGGCGGCCGCAGTGCTGGCCCGATGCGGATCACCGACCCACCGTCGATACCGGCCAAGCACCCAGAGGTGGAACAACACGTCGACCGCGAGCTTGACGGCAAGGATCACCAGGACCGGACCCACGACGTCGAACCGCCCGGCGACCACGAAATAGATGAGGAGCCCGAATGCGGTCAATCCGAACAGCGGCTGCACGGTGTCGAATGCCTTGATCGGCAGCATGATCATGCCGAGGCGGCCGAACCGGGGGTCACCGACCATGCCGCGGTACCACCACTGGGTCTGCAAGAACCCACCGAACCAGCGACGCCGCTGCCGAAGGAAGCCCCGAACCGAAGCCGGCGCCTCGGTCCGTGCCTGCGCGCCGGCCAGAACCCGGAACCGCCAGTCCAGGCCGTGGTCTCCGGCGAAGCGGTACATCCGGGCCACCAGTTCGTAGTCCTCGACCATGCAGGAATCGAACCCCCCGACCCGGTACACGGCGTCTCGCCGGAAACCGGCGAACGCGCCGGAGATCAGTTGTAGACAACCGATGCGCATCCAGGCGTAGCGGGCCGTGAAGTTGCGGATGTACTCGTAGGTCTGGAACCACTGCATCACCCGGCCCACGGGCGTAGGACGACAGCCCGGGGTGATGACCCCGGTCACGGCCACCAACTCCGGCTCAACCGAGAAGGCGCTCCGCACAGCGCCGATCGCAGGGGCGCCCACCACAGTGTCCGCGTCGACGGTGATTATCAGGTCGGCGGCCGTCTGCAACAGCGCGGCGTTGAGAGCGGCCGCCTTGCCGCCGTGGGCCAGCCGTAACCACCGCAGCGCGGTGGCCCCGACCCGCGCCGCGGGAGTGCCGCCGCCCGACTCCGGCATGACGAAACCGAAGCGAGCGCAAAGCATTTCAGCGGTGCCATCGGTGGAACCGTCATCGGCGATCAGTACCTCCTCCGGCGCGTCGGTCTGGTCGAGCAGCGCCGCCAATGTGGCAGGGAGGACGGCGGCCTCATTGTGCGCCGCGACGATGACCGCAACGCTCGGGCGGGCGACGCCAGCCGTCCGCGGCACGGTGCGGTCGACGCGGTCCGAAATCCGCCGAATCTGCCAGCCGGTGAACACCTGCAGGGCGACGTCATACCCGAGATAAGCAAGGCCGACCGACCAGGCGACGATGCCGCCCCTGCCGAAGGCCAGCAGGAAGAGAGCGACCCATGTCCCGAACACGCCAACGTGGACGGCGATGCTCACGATGGGGGTCGGAGGTGGGTCGAGCCGGGACGACGCTCCGCGCAGCGCCACTGCGAGTGATTCGGACAACGGTCCGATCATAGGAACACGACGACCACGGCGCAGGGTCCCGGCGTCCACCGCGATGGACCGCGTACCGTCGGAATATGACGATGCCACTGGGGCTGGGCCCGGATCTGGCCAAGGTGCGCCAACGCCTTGGCCAGGGCCTGTTCACCATGGTCGCCGGGCCCGAGGGCCCGGAGAACCGGACGCGGATCCACACCACACCGGGCCCGCGCTGGTTCGCCGAGGACCGGCCCATCCGTCGAGTGCACGCCGACGCCTCGATGTTCGTCGGCGGCCTGCGCGCCCTGCTGCTGCAGTCGCTGCACCCCCTGGCGATGGCGGGCGTCGCCGAGCATTCCGACTACCGGGGTGATCCCTGGGGCCGGTTGCAACGCACCAGCACCTTTCTGGC
>JAGQTW010000149.1:0-125 GCA_020438785.1 Mycobacterium sp.
GCGAACTGGTCGATGGTCATCCGGCCGCGCTCGACCACGGTGTCGCAATAGGTGACGCCGTCGGCCAGGGTGAACGACATCTCCTGCACCGCATTGGCGCCGGCGTCGCGGAAGTGCGCGCCGGC
>JAGQTW010000149.1:241-3922 GCA_020438785.1 Mycobacterium sp.
CGTTCTGGATGGTGCCGGTCAGCTTCTCCCGCGGAACACCCTTCTTCTCGGCGGCCGCGACGTAGAAGGCCAGCAGGATCGCCGCGGTGCCGTTGATGGTGAAGCTGGTGCTGATCTTGTCCAGTGGGATGCCGTCGAAAAGGACCTCGGCGTCGGCCAGGGTGTCCACCGCCACCCCGACCCGGCCGACCTCCTCGCCGTACTCGGGATCGTCGGAGTCGTACCCGCACTGGGTGGGCAGATCCAGCGCCACCGATAGCCCGGTGCCGCCCTGGTCAAGCAGGTAGCGATAGCGCCGGTTCGATTCCTCCGCGGTGCCGAAACCGGAATACTGGCGAAATGTCCACAAGCGGCCGCGGTAGCCGTTCGAGAAGTTGCCCCGGGTGAAGGGGAACTCGCCCGGCACGGGAGGATCGCAGGCGCGGTCGGCCGGTCCGTACACCGGCTGCAGCGGGATTCCCGACGACGTCTCGGATTGGTAGTCCATCGGTGGATACCGTACTTGCAGTTTAGGAGAATGCCAATACCATTTTGGGCAAGCCGTGTGCAGATTTGGTGATATCCCCAGGTAGAAGTGACGAGAGGAGCACGGTGCCGCGCACTGACGGGCCCACGGGCATCGAACCGCAGTGGAGACAGTTCGCCGCGACGACGGCCGCCCGCCACGGCGCGCCCGACGGGGACTACCCCGCGCTGTGGCAGTGGTCGGTCGACCACCCGGCACAGTTCTGGCGCGCGGTGTGGGAGCACTTCGATGTTCGCGCGGCGACCGGCCCGCACCCGGGCGACGCGGGCGTGCTGGCCGATGCCTCGATGCCGGGCGCGCGCTGGTTTCCCGGCGTCACCCTGAACTACGTCGACCAGATCCTGCGGCACGCCTCGCGCACCGGGCCGGCCATCGTCGGCATCGACGAGGACGGCACCCGCACGGTGATCGACTGGGCCGAGCTGCCAGGCCGGATCGGCGCGGTGACCGCCGAACTGCGCCGGTTGGGTGTCGGGCCGGGCGACACCGTCGCCGGATACCTGCCCGACATCGCCGAGGCCATGGTCGCCTTCCTGGCCACGGCGGCGGTCGGCGCGGTCTGGTCGGCCTGCGGGCAGGACTACGCGCCGCAGGGTGCCGCCGCGCGGCTGGCACAACTGAATCCCAAGGTCCTGTTCGGCGCCGAAGGATACCGGCTCAACGGCCGCTGGATCGACAAGCGTTCGGACACCGCCGAACTCGTGCAACTGCTCGACGGGGCCCAGCTGATCCTGCTCGACGGCGATTCCTACCGCGAGCTGATCGCGCGGCCGGTGGCCCCCGAGGTGACGGCGGTTCCGTTCGACCATCCGCTGTGGGTGTTGTTCAGCTCCGGCACCACCGGTAAGCCCAAGGGAATCGTGCACGGCCACGGCGGGGTGATCCTCGAACATCTGAAAGCGGCCGCGCTGCATGCCGACCTGGCCCCGGGTGATGTCTTCTTCTGGCAGACGGCGTTGAGCTGGATGATGTGGAACTTCCGGATCGCCGGGCTGATGTGCGGTGCCACGGTGGTCTGCTACAGCGGCCATCCGCTCTGCCCCGACGCCGACCGGCTCTGGCAGCTCGTCGAAGATGAGCGGGTCACCTACTTCGGCACCAGCCCGGGCCACCTGCTGGCCTCGCGCAAGGCCGGCCTGCATCCCGGCACCGCACACGACCTGAGCCGGCTGGCCACCATCGGCAGCACCGGATCGCCGTTGCCCGCCGACCTGTTCGAGTGGGTGCACGACGAGGTCGGGGCTCACGTCGCGGTGTCCTCGATCAGCGGCGGGACCGATGTGGTGACGGCGTTCGCCGGCGGCACGGCGGGCATCCCGGTCATCGCCGGCGAACTGACGACGCGCTATCTCGGAGTGGACCTGCACAGCTGGTCGCCCGGGCGGGAACCGTTGATCGGAGAGGTCGGCGAGATGGTGATCACCACCCCGATGCCGTCCATGCCGGTCGGGTTCTGGAACGACGACGACGGATCGCGTTACCGCGCAGCCTATTTCGACCACCACTGGGCCGATGGGCCCGCTCGCGATGTCTGGCGGCACGGCGACTGGGTGACCGTCACCAAACGTGGCTCGCTGATCATCCACGGCCGCAGCGACGCAACCCTGAACCGGCACGGCATCCGAATGGGCTCGGCGGACATCTACGAGGCGGTGGAGGCGATCGACGCCGTCACCGAGGCGTTCGTGCTCGGCATCGACGGCCCGGACGGCGCCTACTGGATGCCGCTGTTCGTCACCCTGGCGCCGGGACGGCACCTCGACGACGAGCTCGTCGACACCATCCGATCGGCGATCAAGACCAGGCTGTCACCCCGGCACGTGCCCGACGACGTCATCGCCGCGCCGGGCATCCCGCACACCCGCACCGGCAAGAAGCTCGAGGTCCCGGTGACCGCGATCATGGCCGGCCACCGCGACGTCTCGCTGGACCCGCGATCGATCGACGACCCGGACCTCATCGACTGGTACGCCGAGCAGGGCCGGGCGCATACCTGGTGAGCTAGAAGCCCGAGATGATCACCGCGTTGGTCTCCGCGGCGGCCTGCCGCAACCCCCGAGCCTCGGTGTAGGCCTCGGAGTCGTACCAGGCCCGGGCGTGCTCGACGGAGTCGAACTCCAGCACCACAGTCTGGTGACCGTGCCATTCGCCCTCGAGGACCTGGGGTTTGGCATCCACGGCGAGGACCTTCACATTGCCCATCGCGGCGCCCGCCGCCCGGCCGTAGGCCTTCATGCCGTCGGGGTCGTTGATCTGCTCGGTCAAGATGACGTATCCCTTGGGCATGGCGCTCCTCGTGTGTGAGAATGAAGTTCTCGCAATGCGAGTGACACATTTCCATGCCCGGCGGGCGACCGTCAACGCCGGCCGACCATCTGGGGAGAGCCGATGACGAACGTCGACAGCGACACCGGCGTGCTGGCCGGCGAGCAGCGGATGCTCATCGACGGCGAGTTGCGGTACACCGACTCCGGGGCGTTGTTCGACGTCGTGCACCCGGCCTCCGAGCAGGTCGCCGGCCAGGCCACCGACGGAACGGTGACCGACGTCGAGCGGGCCACCACGGCGGCGCGCCGGGCCTTCGACACGACCGACTGGTCGCGCGACGTCGATTTCCGCCACCACTGCCTGCGCCAGCTGCAGGAGGCACTGACCGCCGAACAGGAGCGGCTGCGCCGCATCGTCATCACCGAGGTGGGCTGTCCGGTGTCGGTCACCGGCAGCCAGATCGAAAGCCCGATCGCCGAGGTCGGTCACTGGGCCGAGCACGGCCGCGCCTTCGACTATCTGGTGGACACCGGGGTGCACGAAACCCCGTTGGGTCCGGCACGGCGCAAAATCCAGTACGACCCGGTGGGTGTGGTCGGTGCGATCACACCCTGGAATGTGCCGTTCTACCTCAACATCGCCGAGACGGTTCCGGCGCTCATGGCCGGTAACACCGTGGTGCTCAAGCCGGCCCAGCTGACGCCGTGGTCGGGCACCGAGCTGGGCCGCATCGTCGCGGAGAAGACCGACATCCCAGCCGGGGTGTTCAACGTCGTCACCTCCAACGCCAACGAGGTGGGGGCCGCGCTGTCGGCCGACCCCCGGGTCGACATGATCACGTTCACCGGATCGACGGCGACCGGCCGGGCGATCCTGGCCGCCGGCGC
>JAGQTW010000149.1:3995-15063 GCA_020438785.1 Mycobacterium sp.
TTCGCCGCCTGCCTGCCGATGGCGGGCATGATGGCCTGCGTCATGTCCGGGCAGAGCTGCATCCTGTCCAGCCGAGTCCTGTTGCCGCGCAGCCGGTATGCCGAGGGCATCGAGGTGCTGAAGACCATCATGGAGAACTTCCCGGTGGGTGATCCCTGGACACCCGGCATCATGCAGGGCCCGCAGATCAGCGAGACCCAGCGGCAGAAGACGCTGGGCCTCGTACAGTCCGCCGTCGCCGACGGCGCCACCCTGGTGACCGGCGGCGGTATCCCGGAGAACCTTCCGGTCGGTTATTACGTGCAACCGACCCTGCTGTCCGACGTCGACCCGACGTCGACGATCGCGCAGACGGAGATTTTCGGTCCGGTGATCACCGTGACGCCGTACGACACCGACGACGAGGCCGTCGCGATCGCCAACAACACCATCTATGGACTGTCCGGCGATGTCAGCAGTGGTAGCGACGAGCGCGCGCTGGACATCGCCCTGCGGCTGCGCACCGGCAGCGTCACCACCAACAACCACTCGTTCTTCGGGATCACCAGCCCGTTCGGCGGCACCAAGCAGAGCGGGCTGGGCCACCGCAACGGCGCCGAGGGCTACCAGGAGTACCTGAACATGAAGACCATCGGCGTGCGCCCGTAGCGGGCATTGAGAAGGCATTGAGAGCGAAATCGGGGCGTGATCCTCGCTCTGGTTGCGATCTCAACGCGCAAGAACGTGTTCGGGTCTCGGCACGATGTGGACTCCGACTACATTCGACACCGTCGGCACAGGGAGGAAGCCAGATGAGAATCGAATTGCCGTACGTCACCGTGACCGTCGACGACGGTGTCCGTGACCGGTTGGCGCTGGCGGGCGACCGGCTGCGCGTGACGCTGACCGGCGATCTGCGCAACGCCGCCGACGACGTCGACGGGCTCGGGCGCAGGGCGAGCGCGGCCTGCCAGACCGCGGCCAAGCGGGTGGACTCCGCGATGTCCGTCGCCACCGACCGCATCGCGACCGAGCAGCCCGAGGCGCCGACGCTGAAGGTGGTGTGACGGTGAGCGCGCCGACGGTCTTCATCACCGGTGCCGCGGCGGGCATCGGCCGCGCGACCGCACTGACCTTCGCCCGGCACGGTTACCGCGTCGGCGCCTACGACATCGACCTCGCCGGCCTGGCGTCCCTGCGCGACGAGATCACCGGCCACGGCGGCGACGTGATGATCGGCAAGCTCGACGTCACCAACACCGAGGAATGGTCCGAACAGCTCGAGCAGTTCACCGGGCCCTCCCGCCGGCTCGACATCCTGGTCAACAACGCCGGCGTCCTGACGACCGGCGCCTTCCAGGACGTTCCGCTCAAGACCCACGAGCAGATGATCGACATCAACTTCTACGGCGCCTTGGCCGGCCTGCACGCCGCCTTCCCCTACCTGCGTGACACCGCGGGAGCCCAGGTGGTCAACATGTGCTCGGCCTCGGCGATCTACGGACAACCCGAGTTGGCCACCTATTCGGCCACCAAGTTCGCCCTGCGGGCGCTGACCGAGGCGCTCGAACTGGAATGGCGGCGGTACGGCATCCGGGTGCTGGCGGTGTGGCCGCTGTTCGTCCAGACCGCCATGACCGACGGCGTCGAAACCGGCAGCACCAAGACACTGGGCATTCACCTGAAGCCGGAGGACGTTGCGAAGGCGGTGTACTCGGCCACCCACTCCGGGCGCAGATGGTTGACCAGGGTGCACTATCCGGTGGGCCGCCTGACGGCGATCACCCAGCTCACACCCGGCTGGGCGCAGCGGCTGATCACAAAGACGGTGACCCGCAGCTAGCCGATCGAGCTGGAGGGCCTGCGCGGCGGCTGCTGGTTCTGCTGGAACGACAGGCATACGCCCAGGTTGCCGGGTGTGCAGGTCACCCCGTTGATGGTCGGCGCCTGCTGCGGGGAGAAGCACTGACCGTTGTACGGGTTGGTGATGAAGCCGGGCGCACAGCCGTTCGCGGCGGCCACCGGACTCACGGTGATCGCCGTCGCCGCCATCAGGCAGCAGGATCCGGCGACGAACAGTCGCCGCAGGTGTTTGGTCATCGACATCGGCCTCCGGTAGGAAGCCTACCTTCGCGCGCGGCGTGGACCCTTCGCGTCAGGCCTGCGCCCCGTTGGCCGCACACGCCATTTGCGCGTCGTGTGCGTCGGTGTTCATGTCGTTGGCGGTGTTGTTGAGCGAATTACCGCCGCCGCGCAGACCCATGATCAGCACCAGCTTGGTCGCATGCAGGGACCAGGACCGCATCGGCGAGGAAACCTCGGGCGGCACTCCGGGGAGGTTCGCAGCGCTCATCGCGGCCGCGGCGGCCTCGCGCAGGGCGGTGCGGCCGACGACATTGGAGTCGTGCACGGTCGGGTCCCGGTAGTTCACCAGGTTGCCGCTGCCCGCACTGTTGTAGGCGAAGTCCTCGTAGTTGCTGGCGGCGTAGCTGATGGCCGCACCGAACTGGCTGCACGCACCCAGCACGCCGGAGCCCTGATCCGGTGGCGGCCCAGCGGCGAGCGGATCGCCTTGTTGAACCGGGATCGGTGCCGGCGAGTCGCCGGTGGCATCGGCGGGATCAGCGGCTGCGGCGGCGGCCAGAGCCAGGGCCAGGGCCAGGGCCAGGGCCAGGGTGAGCAACACCCCGACCATCGACGATCCCAGTGCCCGACCACAGGTCCGTGGCGGCCTCATCGCGCGCCCCTTCCGATCGTATCGAGCTTTCCCGGCTCAGCATCGAAATCGATTGAGCCGTAGTCAGATTGGGCCAAGCATCTGACCGGCACGCGTCGCCCCGGTTAACCACAGGACAACACAAGGTGCCGCGCAGCGATCCAACGGCCGCCGTCGAATGCCGCCGGCCCCACCAGACTTTCGGTGGACCGCTTTCGGGTGCGAGTTCTTGGCGCTGCGTTCACCGGTTGGCAACTCGGTGACTCAATGATTCCTCACGAACAATTCCGAATCCCCGGATGACGAGAGGCGCCGACGAAATATGTTGCATCGCTTTGCCAGCCTGGCTGCAGTTGGCCTGCTCTCCCTGGGGACGGCGCCGCTCGCATTGGCCGACCCGGCCGACCCCAACGCCGCACCGGCGGGCAATGCCACGCCTCCGGCCGCCGACACCGGGCCGGTCCCCGAACCGCCCAACGGGCCGGTCCCGTCCGCCCCGCCCGGGGTCCTCAACACCCCGGACGGCTGGGTCCTCAACGTCGTCGGCAAGGACGAGTCGATGGCGGCGGTCGCATCGCTGACCAACTCACCGTGGTCTCGTGAATACCTCGTCGACGGCACGTTCGCCGGGAGCATCACCGGCAAGGGCAGCACCAAACTGGGTGGTGGGTCGCTGGAGGCCGGCTACCAGATCGGTTGCGGCATCATCCAGGACGACATCGAGTCCATCACCGGAGCCTCGATCACCGGCGGTCTCCGCATCCCATACCCGGCCGGCGGAACGGGTCTCTTTCCCGTGACGCTCGCGCCGCAGCTCACCCAACAGATAAAGATCGACCTCAAGCCCGGCACGGTCAACATCGTCCCGGTGGGCAAGAAGTCGTTCAAGGGCACGGACCCGCGCATCTCCATCACCGGCTTCCGCATCAAGATCGACGGGTGTGCGGGCCAGTCCTTCATCCGCTCCTACGCGACGATGACCAGCTCGACCGACAACACCGACGATGTCGTCACCTACCTCGGGGTGACCAAGGTCGTGTGAGCGGGCCGCAACCGGCCGCACCCTGAGACAGCTGCCCCCACCACTGGTGGGGGCAGCTGTCCTTTGCCGATGTGCCCCAATAGAATCGGCGGTTATCGGGATGTGATGTGGCCGAGATCGATCTCGGACGCACAGTGGACGAATTCCGGGCCGGCACTGTTGGCGCTGCGTTCATTAGCTGGACATCGGCTCCCTCGATGATCTTCGAGGAATACCAACCCGTGATCGTCCGTTACGAGAGGCGCCGAGACCCGATGTTGCATCGCTTTGCCACCGTGGCTGCAGTTTGCATCCTGATCCCGATGGGACCGGCCCCACTCGCGCTCGCCGACCCACCCGCCGATCCTGCGGTGGCCCCGGCCGATCCTGCGGTGGCCCCGGCCGATCCCGCCGCGGCACCACTGCCCCCGCCGCCGGACACCGGTGCCGTCGCCTCCGAGGTTCCCGGTATCGCCAAGACACCCGACGGCCGAACGCTGATCGTGTCCGCCAAGGACGAGTACCAATTGCCGGTGGCGCCGCTGACGACCTCGCTGTCCTCGCGCGACTGGGTGGTCGGTGGCACCTTCATGGGCAGCACCACCGGTTCGGTGGCCGGCGGCACATTGGAGGCCGGTTACCAGATCGGCTGCGGCGTCGAAATGGACAAGGTCAAGCTCAACGGCCAACTCACGGTCAACCCGTTCACTCTCGGCTACACCCCGACTGCGGCCACGCCCCTCGGGTTCGGCAACGCCACGGCCGGCATCAACGGCCAGTTCGAGGTGGAGCCCCGGCCCGGCACCATCACCAACGTCACCGTCGACAAGAAGTCGTTCAAGGCGACGTCGGCCCGCATCACCCTCAAGGACATCCACGTCAAGATCGACAACTGCGTCGGGGCCTCGTCGCTGCGCTCGTATGCGGTGCTCACCAGTTCGGGCACCGATGCCGACGACATCGTCGCCTACTACGGCGTCGCCAAGGTGTTCTGACCCCGCCATGGACCCACACCGCAGATCCTTCTGGCACATCGGCGTGACGGTCGCGGCTTCGGGCATCTTCATCGCGGGCGCCACGTTGCTGTTCGCGAACAGCGCCGCCGCGGAGCCCGCCGGCGCCGCTCCCCCGGAACCGGGTGACTCCGCTCCGCCGGCTGCCGATCCCGGCCCCGCGCTGACCCCGACGATGCCGTTCTCGAACTTCGTCGCCGGAGTGACAGGCGTGGGTTCGGAGCTGCTGCTGGGTCAGAACCCGGTTCCGGCGGTCGGCGGGACCGCGCCTGCCACGCTGCCGAGTGCCGACGTTCTGAGCGCGGCCCAGCTGTTGGCGCCCCAGAACTACCGGATGCCCGGACCGGACCAGGACTCGCCCTACCCGCTGACACAGGGGACGCCGCCGGGGCCGTTCGCACGCGTGGACGCCTGGAAGGGCGTGCACGCCATGGTCCACGGCGCCCTGGGCCGCATGCCGGCCGACCAGCTCGGCCAGCCGCTGCCCGGGATCGCGCCACCGGCCGGGGTCAACATCCCGGTCGGCCCCGAACAGTTCCTGCCCGATCCGGCCGACGCACCTCCACCACCGCCCGGCTGATCACGACCGAGCCTGTGGGTTCGGCGGGTTCGTCGTCGCAGGCGGCGCGGGGTCAGTACGGTGTCAGCCAGGTCTGCACACCGGGAAGGAGGCCGATGAGAACGCTCCGCACAGCGACGCCCGCGGCCGCGCTCCTAATCGGGATCGCCCTGAGCTGGCCGGTGGCCGCGGCCGCCGACCCGGCCCCCGACGAGACCACCGCACCGGCCCCGTCCACCGGCCCACCCCCGCCGTCACGAGTGGGCAGCGTCCTGGCCCAGACCGGCCAGCCGGCCAGCGGCCCCTTCGGTTTGCCGGACCTGTCCGCGCACGGCCTGGAACTGCTGCTGGGACAGAACAGCACGCCGGCAGCGCCCGGAACCGATACCACGGTCCGGGCACCGGACCTGCGCGCGTTCGACAACCAGTACCTGCTGCCGCAGAACATCACGCCCGCCGCTCCCGGGCAGGGCGCGCTGGGACCCGGCATCGGCTCCGAAGATCCCAACGCCTCCAACGGGCGGCTGGCCCTGCTGCGACGACTGCACGCCATGTACCAGGCCGGTGATCTGGAGGGGGCACTGCTGGGTCAGCGACCCGCCGAACAACTCGACGAGCCGCTGCCCGGGACGGCCCCGGCACCGGGCAGCTACCCTCCCCCCGCCCTGGAACGGAACACCGCCGACCCATCTCCGCTGCCACCTCCGCCACCGGGCTGAGTCGGCGAATGCCGCAGTGCTCGAGCAGGTTTGACCGGCCGCGCGACATCAACCCGACCGCAAAGGTGGAAGCCCCCATTACTGCTAGCATCCGAAACTTATGCCTGCGATTCCACCGCGCCTGATCGTCGAGCCCGATGACGGTCTGGAGCCGGTCCGTGAGTTCATCGCGACCGCGCAAAAGTCCCTGCTGATAAAGCAATTCACCTACACCGAGCCCACCCTCATCGACGCCGCGATCGACCGCAAGAGGGCCGGCGTCGACGTCCGTGTCATGCTCAACGCGCAACGCTCGGGCGGCGACCGGGCCAACGACGAGAGCTTCGAACAGCTCAAGGCCGCCGGCATCGACGTCCAGTGGGCGAGCCCGAAATTCTATGTGACCCACGAGAAGTCGATCGTCGTCGACGAGCAGGCGGCCATGGTGGCCACCTACAACCTGATGATCAAGTACTTCACGCTGACCCGCGACTACGGGATCATCACCCACGACCCCGAGCACGTCGCGCAGATCGTCGACGTCTTCAACGCCGACTGGGAGCACCGCGACTTCACCCCCTCCCACCATGAGGGCCTGCTGTGGAGCAACTCCAATTCGCGCTACCACATGGCGCGGTTCATCGACACCGCCGAACGCAAGCTCTACATCCAGCACCCGAAATTCGTCGACGCCGTCATCCTGGACCGCATCGCGGCCGCCGCCGACCGCGGCGTCCGGGTGCGGGTGCTGTGCGGCGGCAAGCACGGCATCAGCGACTGGGACAAGCTCGACACCTTCTCCTCGCTGCGCACGCTGAGCCGGTTCGGCGCCGAGGTGCGCAAGCAGAAGAACCTGCGGGTGCACGCCAAGCTGCTGATCGTCGACGGCGAACGGGTTCTGGTGGGCTCGATGAACATCGACCGCAGCGCGTTCGACCTGCGTCGGGAGTTGGGCATCATGACCGACGATCCGGTCGTCGTGCGGCGGCTCAAGGACGTCTTCAAAAGCGATTGGCTGATCTCGCACCACTACGAGGCGCCCGACCCCCTCGATCAGACCCCGGTCGTCGAGGACGACTTCCCGCACGACGCGGATCTGGTTCATGAATGAGAACGAGTCGGTCCTGCAGAAGATCTCGCTGCTGGAGATGGCGCTGACCTTCAACCACATCGCACTCGCCTCGTTCGGTGGCGGGCTGGGGGCGTGGTCGCGCGAGGTGATCGTCGTCGAGAAGCAGTGGCTGGGCGAGGAGGAGTTTCTCAGCGCGATGACGATGTGCCGGATCATGCCCGGCGCCAACCAGGTGAACCTGGCTGTGTTCATCGGCACCAAGATGCGCGGGATTCCCGGGGCGATTGCCGCCCTGGTCGGGCTGTGCCTGGTTCCGGTCGCGATCATCCTGACGCTGGGCTTCGTGTACTTCACCTTCAAGGAGGTGCCGTCGGTGAAGGGGGCGCTGCACGGCGCCTCGGCGGCGGCTGTCGCGCTGACCCTGGCGATGGTGATCAAGACCGGCAAGAAATGCCTGACCGGGGTGATCCCCGTCGCCTTCTTCCTGGCCAGCTTCATCCTCAACGGCATCCTGCGCTGGCCGTTGCTGGAGGCGCTCGGTCTGCTCGCGCCGTTGAGCCTGATCTGGGCGTGGCCCCGGGAGAAGTCGGTCGAGACGTGAAGACCTACCTGGCCATCATGAGCATGTTCGGCTCGCTGTCGCTGCTCTCGATCGGCGGCGGCAACGCGGTGCTGCCGGAGATGCACCTGCAGGCGGTCAGCGGGCACCACTGGCTGACCAATTCCCAGTTCGCCGACATCTTCTCGATCTCCCAGGCCGCACCCGGGCCGAGCATCCTGATCGTGGCGCTGGTCGGCTACGCGGCCGGCCTGGGGGTCGCCGGGGTGGCGGGCGGCATCATCGGCGGGGTGATCGCCACCGTGGCGATGGTGGTGCCCGCCGCGATCCTGATGTACCTGGTCACCCTGTCCTGGCAGAAGGCGCAGAAGTCCAAGCTGCGCCGGGCGGTCGAGAAGGGCTTCGCGCCGTTGACCGTCGGCCTGATCATGGCCACGTCGCTGGTCATGAGCAGGGCCGCCGACCACGACTGGCGTGCCTACCTGATCACCGGCATCGCCACCGTCATCTTCGTGCGCACCGACACCAACCCCCTGATCGTCGTCGGCGCGGCCGCACTGCTCGGGTACGTGGGCTTCGTCTGAGGACCGCCGAGCCGGTCATCCGGTTCTCGCCGGCGCCCGCCGGACGATAGCGTTTGACCGCAGCCGCGCAGCCGACGCCGGCACCGAGGCCCACAGGAATGATCCGCGATGCGAGTTGACGGCCGGGACGTCACCGTCTCGGGCAGCCTGCTGCAACCACTGACCCGGCGGACCAACGACATCGTCCGACTCGGGCTGGCGACGGTGTTCCTGGTCGTCGTGGTCACCAGCTCGCTGATCACCCGCAACGACTGGGTGTCGCTGGAGAAGTCGGTGTCGCGGATCGTCGGTGTGCTGACGCCGACGCAGTCCAATCTGGTGTACCTGCTGTACGGGGTCGCGATCTTCGCGCTGCCGTTCCTGATCCTGATCGGATTGATCGTCGCGCGGCAGTGGAAGATGCTTGGGGCCTACGCCGCGGCCGGTTTCATCGCGGTGTTCTCGCTGTCGATCACCGGCAACGGAATATCGGCGCCGCGCTGGCATTTCGACCTGTCCGAGCGCCTGTCCACCACGCTGTCGCAGTTCCTCGACGACCCGCGCTGGATCGCGATGCTCGCCGCCGTCCTGACCGTGTCCGGACCGTGGCTGCCGGCCCGCTGGCGCCGGTGGTGGTGGGCGCTGCTGCTGGCCTTCGTGCCGATCCACCTCGTGGTCAGCGCGATCGTGCCCGCCCGCTCGCTGCTGGGGCTCGCCGTCGGCTGGTTCGTCGGAGCATTGACGGTGCTGGTCGTCGGCACCCCGGCACTCGAGGTCCCGCTCGACGGCGCGATCCGCGCGCTGTCCCGCCGCGGCTTCCTCGTCCACGCCCTGACCGTGGTGCGACCGGCCGGCCATGGGCCCCTGGAACTTTCGGCGACCGACGAGTCGGGCTCGGTCGCCGTCGTCGAGCTCTACGGGCCGAACCAGCGCAGCGGCGGGGCGCTGCGGCAGGTCTGGCGGTGGCTCAAGTTGCGCGGCAGCGAGACCGGCCCGCTGCAGGCATCGCTTCGGCGCGCCGTCGAGCATCGCGCGCTGATGACGATCGCCATCGGCGACCTCGGCGTGGCGAACACCACCAGCATGGCGGTCGCCGGGCTCGAACGCGGGTGGACGTTGTACGCCCATACCCCGCCGCGGGGCACCGCGCTCGACGAGGCAGCCGAGGACGGACTCGTCACCAGCGTGTGGGGCTCGCTCGGGGTGCTGCACCGCCAGCAGATCAGCCACGGCGATCTGCGCCGCAAGGAGATCACCGTCGACGGCGGCAAGACGCTGTTCGGCGGCTTCGGCAACTCCGAATACGGCGCGTCGGACGAACAGCTGCAATCCGACATCGCCCAACTGCTGATGACCACCACCGACAAGTTCGGCGCCGAGGCGGCGGTGCGCGCCGCGATCGACGCGCTGGACAAGGACACCGTGCTGACCGCCTCCCGGCGACTCACCAAATCGGCACTGCCGAAACGGATCCGCAGCTCGGTCGACGACCCCAAGGCCCTGATGACCGCCGCCCGCGACGAGGTGAAGAAGCAGACCGGGGCCGACAAGATCCAGCCGGAGACGATCACCCGGTTCTCCCGCAAGCAACTCATCCAGACGGTCCTGCTGGTCGCGCTGGTCTACGTCGCCTATCCGTTCATCAGCACCGTGCCGACCTTCTTCAACGAGTTGGGTTCCGCGAACTGGTGGTGGGCGCTGCTCGGGCTGACGGTGTCGGCGTTGACGTATGTCGGTGCTGCAGCGGCCTTGTGGGCCAGCGCCGACGGCGTGGTGAGCTTCCGCAATCTGGTCATCATGCAGTTCGCCAACACGTTCGCCGCGACCACCACCCCGGCCGGTGTCGGCGGCCTGGCGCTGAGCACCCGGTTCCTGCAGAAGGCCGGCCTGGGAACGCTGCGCGCGACCGCGGCCGTCGCGTTGCAGCAGTCGGTCCAGGTGATCACCCACGTCGCGCTGCTGATCTTCTTCAGCGTGGCGGCAGGCGCGTCGGCCGACCTGTCCCACTTCGTACCGAGCGCCACCCTGCTCTACCTGATCGGCGGGATCGCACTGGGTGCGCTGGGAGCCTTTCTGTTCGTTCCCCGGCTGCGCCGATGGCTGGGCACCGCCGTGCGACCCAAGCTCAAGGAGGTCGGCGGCGAACTCCTCGAGCTGATGCGCGAGCCGAAGCGACTCGGGGTAATCGTACTCGGTTGTGCGGCAACGACACTCGGGGCAGCGCTGGCGCTGTGGTCCAGCGTCGAGGCGTTCGGTGGCGGCACGACCTTCGTGACCGTCACCGTGGTGACGATGGTCGGTGGAACGCTGGCCTCGGCGGCGCCCACCCCCGGCGGTGTCGGCGCGGTGGAGGCCGCACTGATCGGCGGCCTGGCGGCGTTCGGTGTGCCCGCGGCCATCGGCGTCCCGTCGGTGCTGCTCTACCGCGTGCTGACCTGCTGGCTGCCGGTGTTCGTCGGCTGGCCGATCATGCGCTGGCTCACCGCCAAGGACATGATCTAGGTCGGTACTCTTGGCGCCCGTGACGTCGAAGGCACCCTGGCACGACCTGACCGGCCACGTGGCACTGGTCACCGGCGGCAACGGCGGGATCGGGCTCGGCATGGCGCGCGGGTTGCGGCAGGCCGGGGCGACGGTCGTGATCTGGGGCACCAACGCCGCCAAGAACGCAGCCGCGGTGTCGGAACTCGGGGCGGAGGGCCGCGATGCCCCGGTGGGTGCGTTCGTCGTCGACGTCGGCGACGAGACCGCGGTGGACGAGGCCGTGACGGAAACGGTGGCCCGATTCGGCCGGATCGACTCCTGCTTCGCCAACGCCGGCGTGGGCCCGCATCCGACCACCATCGACACGATGTCGACCGAGGAGTGGCGCCGGGTGATGGCCGTCA
>JAGQTW010000150.1 GCA_020438785.1 Mycobacterium sp.
TCGACGAGATCGGCCCCTCGCTGCGGTACGCCACCGCCAAGGTCAACAAGGCCAGCCGCAGCGGCGGCGGCGGTGGTGGCGGCGGTTTCGGTGGCGGCGGTGGGGGCGGTGGCTCCCGACCCGCGGCCAGCGAGGCGACCGACGACCCGTGGGGCAGCGCCCCGGCATCGGGCTCCTTCGGCGGCAGTGACGACGAACCGCCCTTCTGATAACTCAGCACATCCTTTCGCGCTCCGGCGCGACGCACCAAAGAACGAAAGAGACAAACAATCATGGCCAAGACCACGAAACGGCGCCCTGCCCCGGAGAAGCCGGTCAAGACCCGCAAGTGCGTGTTCTGCTCCAAGAAGGGGCAGGCGATCGACTACAAGGACACTGCGCTGCTGCGCACCTACATCAGTGAGCGCGGCAAGATCCGCGCCCGCCGGGTGACCGGGAACTGCGTGCAGCATCAGCGTGACATCGCGATCGCCGTGAAGAACGCGCGTGAGGTCGCCCTGCTGCCGTTCACCTCGGCGGCTCGGTAGAGCTCAGTAGAGAAGGAAGTATCACCATGAAGCTGATCCTGACCGCTGAGGTCGACCACCTCGGAACTGCCGGTGACACCGTCGAGGTCAAGGACGGGTACGGACGCAACTACCTGCTGCCCCGCGGCCTGGCGATCATCGCCACCCGTGGTGCGGAGAAGCAGGCCGAGGGCATCCGCCGCGCCCAGGAACTCAAGACCGTGCGCGACCGCGAGCACGCCGACGAGATCAAGGTCGCCGTGGAGGCGCTGGGCCCGATCTCGCTGCCGGTGAAGGCGGCCGGCGACGCCGGCAAGCTGTTCGGCTCGGTGACCGCGAACGACATCGTCGCGGCCATCAAGAAGGCCGGCGGCCCGAACCTGGACAAGCGGACCGTCCGGCTGCCCAAGGCGCACATCAAGGCGACGGGCACCCACACCGTCGGTGTGCATCTGCACCCCGATGTGGCGGTCGATGTGACCGTCAACGTCGTCGCCCAGAATTAGCCACCAGCGTCGGATTCCCCGGGTGAGGCCAGCGGTGGCCGCGCCCGGGGAATTGCTGTGTGTCCTGGCGAACTCTCCAGCATTGGTTGAAGGCAGCTAATCTAACCGGCCGTTAACCTGCCGCATAAGCACCGGCAACACAACACGCCCGGGAACGCAACCTGGCCCGACACGCCGCACGACTTGCCATCCACAGAAAATTGACGGGGCTAGTGTGCGTTCACGTGCCCTGACACGTACGAATTGCACAACGATCCACAGGTTCTCCCCAACGACTCAACATGGCTGTCCTGATCTGTCCACAGGCCACTAACAGGTTGATGAACAGGCCCCGTTTGCGGTGCCGCCAGCAACGTCTAGCGTTGGCCGTCGGCGGTATGCCACAAGCGTGTCGACCCGGCGCTGTCGGGGTTCTGTCTTATGGTTGTGACGCACCGTGTCGAACCTACGTTCGATACATGTGAACAGGAGGTGGGGGACGCCCAATGGCGGTCGTTGACGATCTCGGACATTCCGGTCCGGACAGTCCGCCGCGCTCCGAGGACTTCGGGCGGCAACCCCCCCAGGATCTTGCGGCTGAACAGTCGGTACTGGGCGGCATGCTGCTCAGCAAGGACGCCATCGCCGACGTCCTCGAGCGGCTGCGGCCGGGCGACTTCTACCGGCCGGCGCACCAGAACGTCTACGACGCCATCCTCGACCTCTACGGTCGCGGGGAGCCGGCCGACGCGGTCACCGTCGGCGCGGAGCTGGACCGCCGCGGCCTGTTGCGCCGCATCGGTGGCCTGCCCTATCTGCACACGCTGATCTCGACGGTACCGACGGCGGCCAACGCCGGGTACTACGCGGGCATCGTCGCGGAGAAGGCGCTGCTGCGCCGCCTGGTGGAGGCCGGCACCCGGGTGGTGCAGTACGGCTACGCCGGGGCCGAGGGCGCCGACGTCGACGAGATCGTCGACCGGGCCCAGGCCGAGATCTACGACGTCACCGAGCGCCGCACCTCCGAGGACTTCGTCCCGCTCGAACAGCTGCTGCAGCCGACGATGGACGAGATCGATGCCATCGCCTCACAGGGCGGGCTCTCGAAGGGTGTGCCCACCGGATTCACCGAACTCGACGAGCTGACTCAGGGCTTGCACCCCGGGCAGATGGTCGTCGTCGCGGCGCGGCCCGGTATGGGGAAGGCCCTGGCCCTGGACACACCGCTTCCGACGCCGACCGGCTGGACCACCATGGGCGAGGTAGCCGTCGGGGACCATCTGATCGGCGCCGACGGCCGTCCCACCCGGGTGGTCGCGGCGACCGAGGTCATGCTGCAGCGGCCCTGCTACGAGGTCGAGTTCTCCGACGGCAGCCTGATTGTGGCGGATGCCGAGCATCAATGGCCTACTGCCCGCGGTATCCGCACCACCAGGATGCTCAAGGCAGGTGCTGATGTCGTGACCGCTACGGCAGCACGACAACTCATCGGAAGCGGGGCCCCGCTGTCCGCCGCGTTCGGGGTGACTGATGTGCGGCCGATCGCGAGCGTTCCCGTCCGTTGCGTCGAGGTCGACAATGCCGACCATCTCTACCTGGCCGGCCACGCGATGATTCCGACTCACAACTCGACCCTCGGTCTGGACTTCCTGCGCTCGTGCTCCATTAAGCACCGGATGCCGAGCATCGTGTTCTCGCTGGAGATGAGTAAGTCCGAGATCGTGATGCGGCTGCTGTCGGCGGAGGCCAAGATCAAGCTGGCCGACATGCGGTCCGGCCGGATGACCGACGACGACTGGACGCGGCTGGCACGCCGGATGAGCGAGATCAGTGAGGCGCCGCTCTACATCGACGACTCCCCGAACCTGACGATGATGGAGATCCGCGCGAAAGCCCGTCGGCTACACCAGAAAGCCGGGCTGCGACTGATCGTGCTCGACTACCTGCAGCTGATGACGTCCGGCAAGAAGGTCGAGTCACGCCAGCAGGAAGTCTCCGAGTTCTCCCGCCAGATCAAGCTTTTGGCCAAGGAACTCGAAGTCCCGGTGGTCGCCATGAGCCAGCTGAACCGCGGCCCCGAGCAGCGCACCGACAAGAAGCCGCAGATGTCCGACCTGCGCGAATCCGGTTGTCTCACAGCCGATTCCCGCGTGCTGCGCGCTGACACGGGCGCCGAGACGACCCTCGGCTCCCTGTATGCCGCGGGCGCCCGTGACGTTCCCGTGTGGGCGCTCGACGACTCGCTGCGCTACGTGCGCCGGCACCTCACCCACGTCTTCCCGACCGGGGTGCGGCCGGTGTTCCGGCTCACCACCGCCTCGGGCAAGCAAGTCCGGGCGACCGCCAACCACCCCTTCCTCACGTATGCCG
>JAGQTW010000151.1 GCA_020438785.1 Mycobacterium sp.
GACGTCGCACGTGGTGACGGCGACGACCAGGTCGGCGGAGCCGAGCGCGGCGATCTCGGGGTCCGTCATCCGGCGGGGCACATCGCAGATCACCGCCGCGCCGCCGCGCCGGCCGGCGTCGAGGACCGCCTCCACCGGGCCCGCCCCCGGTTCATGGCTGCGCCGCGCGCCGGACAGCACGCTCACCCCGCGCAGGTTGGGCAGCGCGTCGCGCACCGCGCTCCACGCCAGCCGGCCGCCCTGCAGGCTGAGGTCCGGCCATCGCAGCCCGGGCACGGACTCGCCACCCAGCAACAGATCGATGCCGCCGCCCCACGGGTCGAGGTCGACCAGCAGGGCCTCGGTGCCGGTCTGACCCAGGGCCGCCGCGAATACCGAGGCGCCGGCCCCGCCCCGGGCCGGGGTCACCGCGACCACCCAGCCGTTCCGCTCTGCGCCGCGGGCCGCCTCGGCCGCCTCGGAGAGGTGTCGGACGAAGTCCGGCTCCTGACCGGGCAGCACGCAGATGTGCTGCGCGCCAACGACTACCGCCGCTTGCCACACCGAGGGCTCCGGCTCGCCGTCGGTCAGCAGGATGATCCCGTCCCGGCGCGGCATGCCGTCCCGCCCGCAGCGCCGGGCCGCGGCTTCGTCGAGCACCACCGCCGCTGCGCCCAGCCAGGCCTTTTTGGTCAGCACCGCCGGCCCGGGTGTGGTGCGGACCCCGACCGCAGCGGCCACCCGCTCGGCGTTGTCGCGCAGTTCTGCGCCGGTGAGCAGGGTCAGCGCGACGGCGGCGGTTCGGGCCATCCCTCCACGGTGCGGCTGCCGCCCGGATCGCACCAGCGCCCGCACCCGGCCCTGGGGATGGCGGCCGATCTGGGGATGCCGCCGACGCCAACCAGCCGAATCTGCACGCGCGTGCGATTTTGGCAACGTTTCGACCCGGGCCGATTCGCCGTTGGGAGATTCTTGCCCCACAAAAGGGACGACCCCCGCCAGGGGGGGAGGAGGCGGAGGTCGTCGTGAATCAGTCCCGGGGGGTCGGACTGATGCACACCCGGCATAAGCCGAGTGATGCTCACTATACACACGACGACGCCACGTCGCGCAAGTACTTGCCACACTTGAAAACCGTGTTTTAGCTGTGAATGTGCAGCGACTGTCAGCTGGCTTGATCTGCCATTTTGGCCTCGGCCGCCGGACGGGGACGCGGCCGCACCTATCCTGGGTGGCGTGTCCGTCCCCAACCCGGCCGCCGGTCAGCTAACCGCGCCCCGCAGCGACGCCGTGGGGGCGACACCGGCCAGGACGGCGGCGTTCTTCGACCTCGACAAGACCGTGATTGCCAAGTCAAGCACCCTGGCGTTCAGCAAACCTTTCTTCAATCAGGGTCTGCTCAACCGGCGGGCGGTGCTCAAGTCCAGCTACGCCCAGTTCCTGTTCCTGATGTCGGGCGCCGACCACGACCAGATGGACCGGATGCGCTCGTACGTGACGAGCATGTGCGCCGGCTGGGATGTCGAACAGGTCAAGTCGATCGTCAACGAGACCCTGCACGACGTCGTCGACCCGCTGGTGTTCGCCGAGGCGGCCGAGCTGATCGCCGATCACAAACTGTGCGGCCGCGATGTCGTGGTGGTCTCCGCGTCGGGCGAGGAGATCGTCGCGCCGATCGCCCGCGCGGTCGGAGCCACGCACGCGATGGCGACCCGGATGGTCGTCGAGGACGGCCGCTACACCGGCGAGGTGGAGTTCTACTGCTTCGGCGAGGGCAAGGCCGCGGCGATCCGCGAGTTGGCAGCGCACGAGGGGTACGCCCTCGAGCACTGCTATGCCTACTCGGACTCGATCACCGATCTGGCCATGCTCGAAACCGTCGGCCATCCCACCGTCGTCAACCCCGACCGGGGCCTGCGCAAGGAGGCTGCCGCGCGGGGATGGCCGGTGCAGACCTTCTCCAGGCCGGTGCCGCTGCGCGATCGTCTGCCGGCGCCGTCGGGCGCGGCGATGGCCACCACGGCGGCGGTGGGACTGAGCGCGCTGGCGGCCGGCGCGCTGACGTACTCGCTCACCCACTCACTGCTTCGGCGCTTGTCCGACTGACTATTCGACCGCGTCCAAAACGTTGCCGACAGACCCTTGATGTGACGCCGGTCACGGAGTACAAAGGAACGTACGGACGCCCGGTGAGGCCAAGCTAGTGCCGGAAGAGAAGGCGCTAACTCCCGACCCGAGCGGCCCAGCACGGTTCCCGGCACCCACGCGGAGCACGCCGCGATATGGCAGAAGTGTTGCGGGCCTGCGTTATTGCGAAAAGCGGATGGACCGGTCGACTCCTTGGGTGGAGTCACCCCCGAAGCGCAACGCAAGACCGCCGAGGCCAACCCACGCAACCCACGTTGCACGCCTGGTAACCGGGTGACCGTGCTAGCGGGCGGCGAGCCGAATCATTCGGATCGCCGCCCGCTTCATGTCCGGGACCGTGTCCGGAGCAGCCCATCGCGACTACCCTGCGGCCTCGGCGATCGAAACCGCCTCCCGCGCACCGTCTTCGAGCGCGCGACAACACATCAGCAACCAGGGTCCCAACCCCTCGGGGGTTCCCGTTGCGAAGCCGGCGGCCGCGGTTCGATACTCCTCGGCGCGGCGCAGCCAGTACACCTCCGGCACCCCGAGGCCGTGCGGGTCCAGGCCGGTGGCGATGGTCACCAGCCGCGACACCGCACGCGCGATGACGCCGTCGCCGCTGCCGAACGGCGCGAGGGTGAGCAGCTCGCCGTGCACCACGGCTGCCAGCACCGGCGCGGGTGCGGCGCTGGCCCCGGTGACCAGCCGGGTGACCAGATCCAGCCGCGGCGACACTTCGGGGTCCTGCCGGGGACGTCCCAGCAACCGCTCGTCGACGAGGTCGGCGGCCGCCAACGCGTGCAGCCGCGCCAACGCCTGCAGCGGTGCCCGCTGCCACACGCCGACCAGGGTGGTGGCCCCGCCCTCGAGGGCCTGACCGACGCGCAACGCACCGGCCAGCACGGGATCGTTCGGCCCGACGCCGGCCGCATCGAGTTGCACGGCGCCGCCGTCGAGCGCCGAGGAGGACCGGGCGCCGCGGATGGCCGACTCGGCCGCGGTGACCGGCCAGTTGCGCAGATTGGTGCGGTGCCGGTGCGCCCGCGCCAGTGCGTCGCGGGCGGACTCGGCGGCGTCGGCGACCCCGGGCAGGCCCAGCAGCGGAGCCAACAGGTCAGTCACGTTCGGTCACGCTATCGGCGCGGGTCGCGGTGCGCCGCGGTGGGTCGCGGTCGAACGTTGCGGCATACGAATCGGACCAGTCGTCGAAGATTGTGACCCGCGACGCCGATGCAACCCTCAGTGACTACGCTCACGGCTATGACCGAGACGCACACCGAGGTTCCGTCGTCGTACCCGCCGCCGGCTCAATTCGCCGAGAAGGCCAATGCGACAGCCGATCTGTATGACCGGGCCGATGCCGACCGGTTGGCGTTCTGGGCCGAGCAAGCCAACCGGCTGTCCTGGGACACCCCGTTCACGGAGGTACTGGACTGGTCGGAGGCGCCATTCGCCAAATGGTTCGTCGGCGGCAGGCTGAACGTCGCCTACAACTGTGTGGACCGGCACGTCGAGGCGGGCAACGGCGACCGGGTCGCCATCCACTGGGAGGGTGAGCCCCTGGGCGACGCCCGCGACCTCACCTATGCCCAGCTCAAGGACGAGGTGTGCCGGGCGGCCAATACGCTGGCCGGGCTCGGCCTGGTGGCCGGGGACCGGGTGGCCATCTACATGCCGATGGTTCCCGAGGCGATCGTGGCGATGCTGGCGTGCGCGCGGCTGGGCCTGATGCACAGCGTGGTCTTCGCCGGGTTCTCCGCCTCGGCGCTGCGCGCCCGCGTCGAGGACGCCGAGGCCAAGCTGGTCATCACCACCGACGGCCAATACCGGCGCGGAGCCGCGGTGTCGCTCAAGGACGCCGTGGACGAGGCGGTCTCCGATCAGCCCTCGGTCGAGCACGTTCTGGTGGTGCGCCGCACCGGCATCGACGTGAACTGGACCGAGGGGCGTGACCTGTGGTGGCACGAGACCGTCGCCGAGGCATCCCCGCAGCACACGCCCGAGGCGTTCGACTCCGAGCACCCGCTGTTCCTGCTCTACACCTCCGGCACCACCGGCAAGCCCAAGGGCATCATGCACACCTCCGGCGGCTACCTGACCCAGGCGTCCTACACCCACTACAACGTCTTCGACATCAAGCCGGAGACCGACGTGTATTGGTGCACCGCCGACATCGGTTGGGTCACCGGGCACACCTACATCGTGTACGGCCCGCTGTCGAACGGGGCCACCCAGGTTGTCTACGAGGGCACGCCGGCGTCACCGGATGAGCATCGTCATTTCCAGGTGATCGAAAAGTACGGCGTGACAATCTATTACACCGCGCCCACGCTGATCCGCACCTTCATGAAGTGGGGCCGGGAGCTCGCCTTCGAGCACGACCTGTCCAGCCTGCGGCTGCTCGGCTCGGTCGGCGAGCCCATCAACCCGGAGGCCTGGCGGTGGTACCGGCTGGTGTTCGGCGCCGACGCCACCCCGATCGTGGACACCTGGTGGCAGACCGAGACCGGCGCCGCGATGATCTCGCCGTTGCCGGGCGTGACGGACTGCAAGCCGGGTTCGGCGATGCGGCCACTGCCGGGCATCTCGGCCAAGATCGTCGACGACGACGGCAACGAGCTCGAGCCGAGCGCCGACCACGGCGAGCACGTCACCGGTTACCTCGTGCTGGACCAGCCCTGGCCCGGGATGCTGCGCGGAATCTGGGGCGACCCGGAGCGGTTCAAGGAGACCTACTGGTCCCGCTTCGCCGAGCAGGGTTGGTACTTCGCCGGCGACGGGGCGCGGTACGGCAGTGACGGCGAGGTGTGGGTGCTGGGCCGGATCGACGATGTGATGAACGTGTCCGGGCACCGGATCTCGACCGCCGAGGTGGAATCGGCGCTCGTCGGGCATGCCGGGGTGGCCGAGGCGGCCGTCGTCGGCGCCACCGACTCGCATACCGGGCAGGCCATCTGCGCGTTCGTCATCCTCAAGGCCCATCACGCCGAGATGGCGCGCGACAAGATGGTCGAGGAGTTGCGCGCCGAGGTCGCACGGGAGATCTCGCCGATCGCCAAGCCCCGCGAGATCCACGTCGTGCCCGAGCTGCCGAAGACCCGCAGCGGCAAGANNGCAAGATCATGCGCCGGCTGCTGCGGGACGTCGCCGAGGGCCGCGAACTGGGCGACACCTCGACGCTGCTGGACCCGACCGTGTTCGAGGCGATCCGGGCCAGCAAGTCCTAGGGCGGCTCGCTACGCCGGTCCCGGCGACGGGTTCGAGGTCGGCACGAAACCGGCACCCGGCCGGTCGCGTGCGGTCAGGTCGGCGAGGATCGAGTTGATCGACATCGTGACCGCCGGGGTGTGCAGCGGAATGAACTTGACGATGCAGGTCGGCAGGTCGTCGCTGAAGGCGCCGTGGATCATTCCGACGAGTTTGTTGTTGACGGTGACCGGGGCCCCGGAGTCCCCGGGCTGCCCGCACACCTGGTTGAGGATGGTGCCCGGGTCTTGACCCGGGCCCCAGGTGACACCGCACGAGTAGCCGGTGGTGCGGCCCAGTTTGCAGGCGACCTCACCGAAGGCCGGGTCGGGGCCGATGCCGTCGATGGCGAAGCCCTTCCAGTTCGACACCGGCTGCACCTTGGCCGGGTCGAACCGGATCACCGCATAGTCCAGGCCGTCGTTTCCGGTGACCATCGTGCCGACCACCCCGGCATCCGGGGCGGACTCGGAAGCGACCTGGGCGCCAGGGCCGCCGCAGTGCGCGGACGTGAAACCGATCAGGGCGCCGGTCTTGTCGGTGCCGATGGTGGTCAGCGTGCAGTAGGTGTCGCCGTTGACGACGATCCCGGCGCCGCCGCCGAGCGGGACCTTGTCGTCGGCACCGGCGGGGGACGCGGGGGTCGGCAGCAGCCCGGCAAGGGCCAGGACCGTGGCCCCGACCATCACCCGCACACGTTGCGCGGTCGTCACTGCCACCTCCATCTGCACCCCGCCCGAGTAGGAAGTCTAGCCCGATCACACCAGTAACTCCGGTAACAGCTCGGTGGGTACCCCGCTGCGAGTCGGGCATGGCAACATGAACCGCGACGCACAGCGACACCAGGAGGACAGCCGTGAGCAATGGCGATCGCAAGAACGGGGTGCCCACCACCGTGACCTCGATACCGCTGGTGGACCCGAACGCGATGCCCGCCAATCCCTCCATCGGCGACCTGGTAAAGGACGCCACCACCCAGGTGTCGACGCTGGTGCGCGCCGAGGTCGAGCTGGCCAAGGCCGAGATCACCCGCGATGTGAAGAAGGGCCTGACCGGCAGCCTGTTCTTCGTGCTGGCCCTGGTGGTGCTGTTCTACTCCACCTTCTTCCTATTCTTCTTCCTCGCCGAACTGCTCGACACCTGGCTGTGGCGCTGGGTGGCGTTCCTGATCGTGTTCGTCCTGATGGTCCTCACCACCGCGGTGTTCGCCCTGCTCGGCTATCTGAAGGTGCGCCGCATCCGTGGACCGCAGCAGACCATCGAATCGGTGAAGGAGACCCGCGACGCCTTCACCCCGGGTCACGAGAAGGCGGTCCCGGCGTCGGTGGCGCCGACCAGCGGCGCCGCCCCACCGGCGCCGGCCGACCCGTCCGGCTGGTGAGAGCCCAACCGGATCCGTCGGTCGCCCGCATCGACGGGCCATGGCGTCACCTCGACGTCCATGCCAATGGCATCCGGTTCCACTGCGTGGAGGCGTTGCCCGGGCCGGACGACACCATCCCGATGACGGCGCGCCCGCTGGTCATCCTGTTGCACGGCTTCGGCTCGTTCTGGTGGTCGTGGCGCCACCAGCTGCAGGGGCTGAGCGGCGTCCGGGTTGTCGCCGTCGACCTGCGCGGTTACGGCGGCAGCGACAAGCCGCCCCGGGGCTACGACGGCTGGACACTGGCCGGTGACACCGCCGGGCTGGTGCGTGCGCTCGGGCACAGTTCGGCCACCCTGATCGGGCACGCCGACGGCGGGCTGGTGTGCTGGGCCACCTCGGTGCTGCACTCGCGCATGGTGCGCGCGATCGCGCTGGTGAGCTCACCGCATCCGGCCGCGCTGCGCGCCTCCGCGCTGACCCGCCGCGACCAGGGTCGCGCGCTGCTGGCGCCGATGCTGAGCTATCAGCTGCCGATGTGGCCCGAGCACGTGCTGACCCGGCACAACGCCGATCATCTCGAGAAGCTGGTCCGCAGCCGTGCGTCGGCGAAATGGCTTGCCTCCGAAGATTTCTCGGAGACCATCTCGCACATGCGCCGGGCGATCCAGATCCCTTCGGCGGCGCACTGCGCACTGGAGTACCAGCGGTGGGCGGTGCGCAGCCAGTTGCGCAGCGAGGGCTGGCGCTTCATGAAGGCGATGAACCGTCAACTCGACGTGCCGCTGCTGCATCTGCATGGCGATGCCGACCCGTACGTGCTCGCCGACCCGGTGGACCGCACCCAGCGCTACGCCCCGCGCGGTCGTTACGTCGCGCTCGCCGGTGTCGGGCATTTCGCGCACGAGGAGGCGCCCCAGGAGGTCAACGAACACCTACGCCGGTTCCTGGCCCAGGTGTACGGCCCGGTTACGTGACGCAGGCCCCGGTCGGCACCTTCTCGGTGTTGCCGATCTTGGCGAGCTGCCGGGACACCTCGTTGGCGGTCAGCACGAACCCGGTGTCGGTGTCGTCGACGGCCGCGCCGAACACCACGCCGAGCACCTTGCCATCCTTGTTGATCATCGGCCCGCCCGAATTGCCTTGGCGCACCGTGCCTCTGATGGTGTACACCTCGCGGTTGACGGTGGTGCTGCGATAGATGTCGGGACCGTTGAGCTCGATGGTCTCGCGGACCCGCGCCGGGGTCGCGGCGAACTCACCACCGCCGGGATAGCCGAGCACCACCGCGTCGGTACCGCTCTTGGCCGGGCTTTCGGCGAACACCAGTGGGGGCACGGGCAGATTCGGCACGTCCAGGATGGAGATGTCCTCGTTGGGGTCATAGGACACCACGATCGCATCGTAGTTCTGCCCGCCGGACTCCACGGTGACGCTGTCGGAACCGGCGACGACGTGGGCGTTGGACATCACCCGGTTTGGTGCGATGACGAATCCCGTTCCCTCCAGGACCTTCTGGCAACCGGGCGCGACACCGCGGATCTTGACCACGCTCTCCCGCGCCTTGGCCACCACCGGGCCGTCGGCCAGGGCGGCGTCTGGGGCGTCGACGGCCTGAATCGGGGTGCGGCCGAACGGCTGCAGCACGTCGGGCAGGCCGGAGGTGCGCAACAACGTTGACATCCGCTTGGGCACCGACTTCAGCCACTCCGGGGCGTACCTGTCGACCTCGGCGAGCACCTTCGACCCGCGCACGGCCGCGGCGAGGTTGGGCTGATCAGACGACGTCAGCGGCGCGGCCAGCAGCCAGGCGGCGACGAGCACCACGACGATCTGCAGCACGACACCGATCAGCGAGTCGACGGTGCGCACCACCCGGCTGCTGATGGCCCCGCGCACGGCCCGGCCGAGCACCACGCCTGCCACCTCACCGATCACCACCAGCGCGAGGATCAGGAACAGCGCCGCGAACAGCTTTCCGCGGGGCGACTGCACGTGGCTGACGATGTGCGGGGCCAGCATGACCCCCGCCACCGCGCCCAGCACCACCCCGACGAATGACATGAGCGATCCCAATGCGCCCGAACGCCAGCCCGAGATGGCCGCGACGAACGCCACGCCCAGCACGGCGATGTCCAGCCATTGCGAACTCGTCACAGCGGCTCCTCACTGTCGTCGCCGACGAGTGCCATGGCCTCGTCCAGTTCCCGGACATCATCGCTGTCCCAAGGTTGCGCCCACCCGGCGACATCGAGCATCGCCGAGATCACGTGTCCGGTGAAACCCCACACCAGCATCTCATTGAGGAGGAAGGCGGGACCGGCGAATCGGGTACCCGCGCCGGTGCGGTACACCATCAGCCGGTTCTGCGGATTGATGAACGCGCGCAGTGGAACCCGCGCGACCACTGCGGTCTCGGCCTCGTCGACCACCGAAACCGGGCCGGGGTCGGGTGAGTACGCCAGCACCGGGACAACGTGAAAACCCGAGGGCGGGATGAACATTCGCTCCATCGTCGCCAGCGGATGCAGGCGGTGCGGGTCGATGCCGGTCTCCTCCCGGGCCTCCCGCAGCGCGGTGGCCACCGGCCCCTCGTCGCCCGGGTCGGCGGCACCGCCGGGGAAGGCGGCCTGGCCGGCGTGGTGGCGCAGGGTGCCCGCCCGCACGGTCAGCAGCAGATCGGCGTCGTCGGGAAATTCCCCGGGCTCGTGCTCGGAATGCGGCCCGGAGAACAGCACCAGCACGGCCGCGTCACGGCCGGGCCGGGTCCCGGGGCCGGTGACCGCCGCCAGCAGTTCCGGCGGTACCTTGCGCCGGTAGGCGTGCGGCACCCGGTCGACGTTGTCCACCAGCGGCGCCAGCCACGGGGGCCTGATCTCCGGGGCCAGCCGGATCGTCGGCAAGCGGGAGGGACCCCCAGCGCTCACCGGGCCACCCCCATCGTTCGACGTCATCGAAGTGCATTCTCCACCGCGGCGGCGATTTCGTCGGCGCTGGTGAACGCCTGCGGCAGGATCTTGGCAACGCTACCGTCCGCCCGCAGAATCACCGTCGCGGGCATCACGTTGGGCACCCCGAGCGCGGCGGCGACGCGACGCTGACCGTCCTGCAGGGTGGGCAACCGCACACCGAGGTCCGCCAGTCGGGCCAGCGCGGCGGCCTCGTTCTCGTCCTGGTGCACCGTGACCACCGAGACGTCGCCGCCGGCCCGTCGCTGGTATTCGGCCATAGCGGGAAGTTCCACCGCGCACGGCGCGCACCAGTACGCCCACAGATTGAGCACCGCCGGACGCCCGGCCAGCGCCCGGGCCACGTCGACCGCGGATCCGTCGGTGGCGCACTCGACCACGACACCGCGCAGCTTCGGCGGGCCGGGATTGTCCGCGCCGACCGGGCACGGCGGCAGGTCGGCGCGCTTGCGGGGCCCGGCCAGCGCCTCCGGGGTGTCGGCGTCGCGGTGGGCCCGCGGGCTCTGGGCGGCCGGCCCCGTCGCGGTGCCGGGCTGGTCGCGGCCGATCTGGGCCGCCAGCGCGGCGATCAGCACCGCCGCCACGGCGAGCAGCGCCAGCGTCCAGCGGGTCGATCGCGTCATCGACTCAGCGCATGCCCGGCGGTCACAGCCCGGCCAGGCCGAGCAGGTGTTCGGTCTCCGGACCCTTCACCAGCGGTGCGGCGACGAGCGGGTCGGTGGGACCCAGGCCGTAGGACGGGCAGTCCCGGGCCAGGACGCACACCCCGCAGGCCGGTTTTCTGGCGTGGCACACCCGGCGGCCGTGGAAGATCACCCGGTGGCTCAGCAGGGTCCACTCCCGACGCTCGATGAGTTCGCCGACCGCGTGCTCGACCTTGACCGGATCCTCCTCGGCCGTCCAGCGCCAGCGCCGCACCAGCCGGCCGAAGTGGGTGTCGACGGTGATGCCCGGGATGTCGAAGGCGTTGCCGAGGATGACGTTGGCGGTCTTGCGCCCGACGCCGGGCAGCGTCACCAATTCGGCCATGGTGCGCGGCACTGCGCCGTCGAACCGGGCGACGAGTTCCTGCCCGAGCCGGATCAACGAGTTGGCCTTGTTGCGGTAGAACCCGGTGGGCCGCACCAGTTCCTCGAGTTCGACGCGGTCGGCCCGGGCGTAGTCCAGCGCGGTGCGGTACCTGGCGAACAGCGCCGGGGTGGTGAGGTTGACGCCCTTGTCGGTGCTCTGCGCCGACAGGATCGTGGCGACCGTCAACTCCAGCGGGTTGGTGAAGTCCAGTTCGCAGTAGACGTGCGGGAAGGCCTTGGCCAGGGTCCGATTCATCCGGCGGGCCCGGCGGATGAGACCGAGATGTGTTTCCCCATCCCATTTGGCGGCCCATTTGGCGGTCGACTTGGCGGCCCGCTGCGGATCCGGCTTCGTGGCGCCCGCCTGCCCGCCGGCCTCGCGCCGCGTCGATGAACTGCCCGTTGTCACCCTTGTCAGGGTACTGACGGCGGTTCCCAAGCCGGGCACAGACCGGTGGCAACTCGTGATCGCGCTGAGACCTTCCGCCGGTTTACTTCTCCGGGTGTCCTGGTTGCTGGCGGCGTGCATCCCCGGGTTGCTGATGCTCTCCACCTTCGGGTTGGAGCGCCTCGAGACCGGCCTGCATCGCGGGCCCGGCGCCGCCCAGGAGGCCGCCACCTTCCTGGAGCAGGCCGTCCGCGCCGCCCGGGAGGAGGCCCAGTTGCGTGCCGCCGAAACCGCGCCGAAGCGACCCGACACGCACTTCGGCCTGCTCACCGAGGAGCCGGGCCTGCCCACCCGGACGTACGCGCACGCGAACCCCAATCCGCAGTTTCACCGGACTCGATACGCCAATCGTGTGTAGCGTTGGCTCGTTGCGCAACGGGCTGCCTCTAGACTGACGTCGCCACGCAAACAGAGGCTGGCCTGCGCGTTTCACATCGACGATGAGCTGAAGAGGGGCAACGTGGACGAGATCCTGGCCAGGGCCGGAATCTTCCAGGGGGTTGAACCCAGCGCCGTTTCCGCGCTGACGAAACAACTGCAGCCGGTTGATTTCCCCCGCGGCCACACCGTTTTCGCCGAGGGCGAGCCGGGCGACCGGCTCTACATCATCATCTCCGGCAAGGTGAAGATCGGCCGCCGCTCCCCCGACGGCCGCGAGAACCTGCTGACGATCATGGGCCCGTCGGACATGTTCGGCGAGTTGTCGATCTTCGACCCCGGGCCGCGAACCTCCAGCGCCACCACCATCACCGAGGTGCGCGCGGTGTCGATGGACCGCGACGCACTGCGGGCCTGGATCGCCGACCGCCCGGAGATCGCCGAACAGCTGCTGCGGGTGTTGGCCCGCCGGCTGCGGCGCACCAATAACAATCTCGCCGACTTGATCTTCACCGACGTGCCGGGCCGGGTGGCCAAGCAGCTGCTGCAGCTCGCCCAGCGCTTCGGCACCCAGGAGGGCGGCGCGCTGCGGGTCACCCACGACCTGACCCAGGAGGAGATCGCCCAGCTCGTCGGCGCCTCCCGGGAGACGGTCAACAAGGCACTGGCCGACTTCGCCCACCGCGGCTGGATCCGCTTGGAGGGCAAGAGCGTGCTGATCAGCGACTCCGAGCGGCTGGCCAGGCGGGCCCGCTAGGCCCGCAGGTAGTCCAGCTGGGCGCGCACCGATTTCTCGGCGGCGTCCCAGAGTTCCTCGTCGACGTCGGTGTAGACGTGCTCGACGACCTGCCGCGCGGTCGCGTCCTCACCGAGCGCACGCAGGGCCGAGCGGACCTGGTCCAAGCGCTCCTGGCGGTGCGCGAGGTACATCGCGCTGACGGCTTGCAGATCGTCGAGTTCGGGTCCGTGCCCCGGCAGCACGGCCCGGCGCCCGAGCCCCTGCAGCCGGCGCAGCGACTCCAGATAGTCGGTGAGACTGCCGTCTTCGTCGTCGATGACGGTGGTGCCGCGGCCCAGAACGGTGTCGGCGGTGAGCACCGCGTCGCCGACGAGGAACGACAACGAGTCCGCGGTGTGTCCAGGGGTGGCCAGCACGGTGATGCGCAGTCCCGCCGCCTCGATCACCTCTCCGTCGGTGAGTGGACCGCCGAGCCCGCGCAGGAAGCCGCTGCCGACCGCCCGCACGGTGGCGCCGGTGGCGTCGACGATCTTGTCGATGCCGTCGGTGTGGTCGCCGTGCTTGTGACTGATCAGCACCAGCGGGATACAACCCAGGTCGGCCAGCCGGCCGAGGTGCTCGTCATCGTCGGGACCGGGATCGACGACCACCATCTCGTCGCTGCGCGGCCCGCGCAGCACCCAGGTGTTGGTGCCCTCGAGCGTCATGATCCCGGGGTTGTTGCACAGCAGCACCGAGGCCACGACCGCGTCCGTTTCCAGGACCGGCCGCAGCACCCCGTAGGCCGGATGGCTCACGCGACCTCCGCCTGATCGT
>JAGQTW010000152.1:0-2837 GCA_020438785.1 Mycobacterium sp.
CCGGCCAGCGCCGGCGAGATCGGGGGGCGGGGACGTGTCACGCCAACAAGTTTGGCACGACCCGCCGGCTTGCGAAGCCACCGGCCGGACAGTCACCCCGCCCGCAGTTTCCGGCGGCGTCGAGGGCCCCGGTTTGGGCATCCCATCAGCCCATATGAGGAAGATCACAGCGCCGGCCGGCGACGTCGGGCCCCAATCCGCCAGCAAACCATGTTACCGGCCAGTAGAGCACTGATCTCGGAGGTGCCCGCTTCGCCTACCCGCCGCAGCCGCCCGGAACCCAGCTAGCCGGCCCGCAGTATCAGCGCGTCACCCTGGCCGCCCGCTCCGCACAGGGCGGCCACCGCGTAGCCGGAGCCCCGCCGCGACAGTTCCAGGGCGGCGTGCAGGGTGATCCGGGCACCCGACATGCCAATCGGGTGGCCCATGGCGATCGCACCGCCGTTGCGGTTGACCTTCGCCGGGTCGACGCCGAGTTCACGGGTGGAGGCCAGCGATACCGCCGCAAAGGCCTCGTTGATCTCGACAATGTCCAGCTGGTCGACGGTGATGCCCTCCCGGGCGATGGCCTTCTTGATGGCGTTGGCCGGTTGAGACTGCAACGACGAGTCGGGCCCGGCGACGACCCCGTGGGCGCCGATCTCACACAGCCAACTCAGGCCCAGTTCCTGGGCCTTGACCTTGTTCATGACCACGACGGCGCAGCCGCCGTCGGAGATCTGCGACGCCGAGCCGGCCGTGATGGTTCCGTCCTTGCGGAATGCGGGCTTGAGGCCGCCGAGCGACTCGACGGTGGTGTTGGCGCGAATGCCCTCGTCCTCGGCGAATTCGATCGGGTCGCCCTTGCGCTGCGGGATGGCCACCGGCACCACCTCGTCGGCGAACACGCCGTCCTTCCAGGCGGCGGCGGCCTTCTGATGCGAGCCGGCGGCGAATTCGTCCTGCTCGAGCCGGGTGAACTTGTCGGCGTCGTTGCGCTGCTCGGTCAGGGCGCCCATCGGCTGGTCGGTGAACACGTCGTGCAGGCCGTCGTAGGCCATATGGTCGAGCACCGTGACGTCGCCGTACTTGTAGCCCTCCCGGCTGTTCATCAGCAGGTGCGGGGCCCGGGTCATCGACTCCTGCCCACCAGCGACCACGACGTCGAACTCGCCGGCCCGAATGAGCTGGTCAGCCAGGGCGATCGCGTCGATGCCGGACAGGCACATCTTGTTGATCGTCAGGGCCGGGACGTCCCAGCCGATACCCGCGGCCACCGCGGCCTGGCGGGCCGGCATCTGCCCGGCACCGGCGGTCAGGACCTGGCCCATGATCACGTATTCGACGAGGGAGGCCGGCACTCCGGCCTTCTCCAGGGCGCCCCTGATGGCGATGGCGCCCAGGTCGCTGCCCGAGAAATCCTTGAGCGACCCCATCAGTTTGCCGATGGGAGTCCGTGCTCCAGCAACGATCACCGACGTCGTCATCACAACCTCCACGCGCGTTTCGAGCCGCTTGAAGGCGGCTATCCCCGGATGAACCAGTATCGGATCCGATGTCGTTAGGTTACCTTTGCGTTATGACCGCTGAGCAAATCGATGCCCGTCCCGGCCTGGCCAGTGCACTGGTCACCGCTGTCGACCACGTCGGAATCGCGGTGCCGGACCTCGACGCGGCCATCCAGTGGTACCACGAGCACCTCGGGATGATCCTGGTCCACGAGGAGATCAACGAAGACCAGGGCATCCGCGAGGCCATGCTGGCGGTGCGCGGCGGTTCGGCGGACTGCGCCCAGATCCAGTTGATGGCTCCCCTCGACGACAGCTCGACCATCGCCAAGTTCATCGACAAGCGCGGCGCCGGAATCCAGCAGATGGCCTACCGGGTCAGCGACCTCGACGCACTCTCCGAGGAGCTGCGCAGCCAGGGCGTGCGGTTGATCTATGACGCACCGCGGCGCGGCACGGCGAACTCGCGAATCAACTTCATCCACCCCAAGGACGCCGGCGGCGTCCTGGTGGAACTCGTCGAGCACGCCGCCGACCACTAAGCCCGTCAGGACCACCTGCGGGTCGGTCCGCGGGTGGCGCGGTTGGCCCAGCACGGCGTATGCCAATGCCGGCGGTCGTCCGCTCCCGTTGCCCCGCCTTCCGCCCGCCAGACCACCACATGGGCCGTGCCGGAACGGATCTCGTGATCACAGCCGGGACAGCGATAGGTCTTCACCGCCCGCACACCCGGCACCGGACGAACCTCGTAGTCGTGGCCGTCGGGGCCGACCTCGATACGCCGCGAAACCGGCAGCGGCGGCGCAACATCCCGCGCCCGGCGCCCGGCGCTTCGCCGACGGCCCATCAGAACAGCCGGAACTCGTTGCTGTCCATGCCCCGCATCATGTCGTAATCCAATGTGACGCATCGAATTCCGCGGTCGGTCGCGAGCGTTCGGGCCTGCGGTTTGATCTGCTGGGCGGCGAACACACCAGAGACCGGCGCCAACAGGCTGTCCCGGTTCAGCAACTCCAGATACCTCGTCAGCTGCTCGACACCGTCGATCTCGCCACGGCGCTTGATGTCCACCGCCACCGAGCGGCCCTGTTCGTCGCGGCACAGGATGTCCACCGGACCGATCGCCGTCATGAACTCCCGCCGCACCAGGGTGTAGCCGTCGCCGAGCAATTCGATGTGCTCGGCCAGCAACTCCTGCAGGTGTGCCTCCACGCCGTCCTTGACCAGCCCGGGGTCGACGCCCAGTTCGTGGCTGGTGTCGTGCTCGACGTCCTCGATGGTGATGCGCAGTTGCTCACCGGATTTGTTCTCCACCACCCACACCGGCGTGGGACCGTCCGTCACCTCGGT
>JAGQTW010000152.1:2962-7891 GCA_020438785.1 Mycobacterium sp.
TAGTCGACGGTGCACTGGGCGATCACGAGGCGCACGGGACAAGCTTAGGGTGTCGGCGCTTCGAGGAATTAGGCTGACGCCACCATGAGTTCCCCCCCGAGCCTGGCACAGCGGTTGGGCCGCTTCCTGGAGCGGGTCACCAGGCAGAGTGGGCGGCTGGCCGGCACACCCGCGTACGGGTCGCTGCTGCTGGGCCGGGTCAGCGAGAGCGGGCCGCGCCGCCGGGTCCGGATTCAGACCCTGGTCACCGTGTTCATGCTGACGGTGAACGTCGTCGGGGTGGCGGTGGCGATCCTGTTGATCACGGTGGCGTTCCCGGTGCCCAGCGTGTTCCACGACGTACCGGGCTGGCTCACCTTCGTGGTGGCGCCCGGCTACGGGGCCGCGGCCCTGGCGTTCGGCAGCTGGTGGATCACCCGTCGCACGGTCAACGATCTGCGCTGGGCCATCGACGGGAGGCCACCGACCCGCGCCGACCAGCGCAACGCGTTCTCGACCCCGTGGCGCGTCGCGATGGCCCAGTTGCTGCTGTGGGCGGTCGGCACCACGTTGTTCACCGTCCTGTACGGCATGTACGACACCGACTTCATCCCCCGCCTGGCGCTGGGAGTGGGCTTCTGCGGCGTGCTGGTGGCCACCAGCGCCTACCTTTTCACCGAGTTCGCCATGCGACCGGTCGCCGCCGAGGCGCTCGCCGCCGGGCCACCGCCGCATCGCCTGGCCCCGGGCATCATGGGGCGAACGATGGTGGTGTGGATGCTCGGCTCGGGCGTCCCCGTCATCGGCATCGGCCTGACGGCGGTGTTTTCGCTGCTGTTGGGCAATCTGACCAAGACCCAGCTGGAGGTGGCGATCATCATCACGTCGATCGCCACCCTGATCTTCGGGTTCATCCTGATGTGGATCCTGGCGTGGCTCACGGCCACTCCGGTGCGGGTGGTGCGGGCCGCGCTCAAGCGCGTCGAGGATGGCGATCTCAGCTCCGATCTCGTGGTTTTCGACGGCACCGAATTGGGCGAGTTGCAGCGCGGATTCAACGCGATGGTGGCCGGTCTGCGCGAGCGGGAGCGGGTGCGCGACCTGTTCGGCCGGCACGTCGGGCGGGAGGTCGCGGCGGCGGCCGAGTTGCAGCGGCCGACGCTGGGCGGCGAAGAGCGCCATGTCGCAGTGATGTTCGTCGACGTCGTGGGGTCGACGCAGTTGGTCAGCACGCTGCCGCCCAAGGAGGTCGTGGAGCTGCTCAACCGCTTCTTCGCCGTGATCGTGGAGGAGGTCGACCGCCACCGCGGCATGGTCAACAAGTTCGAGGGCGATGCCACGCTGGCGATCTTCGGTGCGCCGGTAACCCTGGACAACCCGGACGACGACGCGCTGGCCGCGGCCCGCACGATCGCCGGGCGGCTGATCCGCGAGGTACCCGAGTGTCCGGCCGGGATCGGCGTCGCCGCGGGGCAGGTGGTGGCCGGAAACGTCGGCGCCAACGAGAGATTCGAGTACACCGTGATCGGCGAGCCGGTGAACGAGGCGGCGCGGCTGAGCGAGCTGGCCAAGGTGCGAACGGGGCCCCGGGTGCTGGCCTGTGCGGACACCGTCGCCGCGGCGTCGGCGGACGAGCAACGATGCTGGGAGATGGGGGAATCGGTAACGCTGCGTGGTTACGAACAACCCACCCTTCTGGCCACCCTGACGCGGCTGTCCTGATGCGGGTCGAGACGACGCTGGCGTGCGACGAACGGGATGTGCCCGCCACCGCCCGGTGGGCCGAGGAGACGGATTGCCGGCGGCTGACGTCATGCCGGCCCTGCGCGACTAGCCGATCGGGTTGGCGCGCAACACCCTTTGCGCGCTGACCACCGCATCGTCGACGGTGCCGAACACGACGTCGTCATAGCCCCGGCCGGGCCGGATCACGATTCGGTCCGGGTCGACGACGAAGCCCCGCTTGCCGCCCGCGCCGAGGTCCGCGCTCATTCCGGCCAGCAGCGCGCGGGCGGCATCGTTGATGGTGTCGATGCGGGTCACGTCGACGATGGCCACGTCGAATTCGTCGGCCTCCCGGTCCACGATCCGGGCCACCCGCTCGGCACCGGCGAACATCAGGTCGCCGTGCAGTTCGTAGACGCGCACCCGCTGCACCGGTTCGTGGATGGCCCGGATGGTGGAGCGCGACTCGCGTCCGACCGTCAGGAAGTGCAGGCCGAGCCGTTCGGAGAGGCTGCGGCACACCAGAACCCCGCGCACGCTGTTGCCGCGCGCATCCAACAGCGGCGAGTACACCCCGATGCCGAGCTGGCCCGGCAGCACCGCCACGATGCCGCCGCCGACCCCGCTCTTGGCCGGCATGCCGACCGCGCTTACCCAGTCACCGGCGGCGTTGTACATCCCGCAGGTCACCATCACGCTCAGCGTGCGTTGCACCACCCGGGTGCTGGTCACCCGCCTTCCGGTCTGCGGGTTGACGCCGCCGCGGGCCAGGGTCGCGCCCATTCGAGCCAGGTCGGCACTGGTCACCCGCAGCGAGCATTGCCGGAAGTAGACGTCGAGAACCTCATCGGGGTCGTCGGCCAGCACACCGAAGCTGTCCAGCATGTAGGCGATGGCGCGGTTGCGGCTGCCGGTGGCCTTCTCCGATCGGTAGACGTCCTCGTCGAACTCCAGTGGGCGGCCCGCGCAGGCCGAGTAGAAGTCCCGGATTTTGGCGAACCGCTCGTCGGGCCCCGCGGCGGGTACCAGGGCGACCGAGGCGATGGCCCCGGCGTTGATCATCGGGTTCTTCGGCGTCTTGGTCTTGTCGTCCACGCTGATCTCGTTGAACGCCTCCCCGGAGGGCTCCACGCCGATCTTGGCGTCCACGGCCTCCTCACCGACCTGGTCGAGCGCCAGGGCATAGGTGAACGGCTTCGATATCGACTGGATGGTGAATTCGGTTCGGGCGTCGCCCGACTCATAGAGAAAGCCGTCCGAGGACGACAGGGTCAGCCCGAAGCCGGACGGATCGACCTGGGTGAGCTCGGGGATGTAGTCGGCCAGCGCACCGTCGGACACCTCGGCGTACTCGGCCACCAGATCGTCGAGATAGCGCTGTACCAGTTCGGCCACCGGGGAATCTTATCCAGCACCCGGTGGGCCACGATGTCGGTTTTCCGCTAGTGCTGTCGGTGCCGCCGTGTAAGGGTCGAGGTATGTACGACGATTTCGACCGCTGCTACCGAGCCGTCCAGTCGCGGGACTGCCGGTTCGACGGCTGGTTCGTCACCGCCGTGCTGACCACCGGCATCTACTGCCGGCCCAGCTGCCCCGTGCGCCTGCCACTGGCGCGCAATGTGCGGTTCTACCCCACCGCGGCGGCGGCGCAGCGGGCCGGCTTCCGGGCCTGCAAGCGCTGTCGGCCCGACGCCTCACCCGGCTCGCCGGAGTGGAACATCCGCTCCGACGCCGTCGCCAGGGCGATGCGGCTGATCGCCGACGGCGTCGTGGATCGCGACGGGGTTACCGGGTTGGCGGCCAGGGTCGGCTACACCACCCGGCAGCTGGAACGGATGCTGCAGGCCGAGGTGGGGGCCGGCCCCCTCGCGCTGGCCCGCGCGCAGCGGGTGCAGACCGCGCGCGTGTTGATCGAGACCACCGATCTGCCGTTCAGTGACATCGCCTTCGCCGCCGGGTTCGCCAGCATCCGGCAGTTCAACGACACCGTTCGCTCCGCCTGTGACAGCACGCCGACGACGTTGCGGCAGAAGGCTTCTCAGCGCCAGTGGCACGACCCGTCCCCCGGCGCCCAGATGCTGGCGCTGCGACTGCCGGTGCGCACCCCGTTCGCCTACGAGGGGGTGTTCGGCCACCTGGCCGCCAGCGCCGTGCCGGGGTGCGAGGAAGTCCGCGATGGTGCCTACCGGCGTACCCTGCCGCTGCCGTCGGGGTACGGCATCGTCAGCCTGACCCCGCGGCCCGACCACGTCAGCGCCACGCTGGTGCTGGAGCACGTCCGGGACCTGGCCACCGCGATCGCCCGGTGCCGGCGGCTGCTGGACCTCGATGCCGACCCCGAGGCAATCATCGACGCGTTGAGCTCGGACGCCGACCTGCGCGCGGTGGTCACCAAGGCCCCCGGCCAGCGCATCCCGCGCACCGTCGACGAGCACGAGCTCGCCGTGCGCGCCGTGCTGGGCCAGCAGGTGTCGACGGGTGCGGCCCGCACCCACACCGCCCGGCTGGTCCGCGCCTACGGCAGCGCGGTGAACGACTCGGCGGGCGGACTGACCCACGCCTTTCCGACCGTCACCCAGCTCGCCGCGATCGATCCGGCGCATCTGGCTGTTCCTGAGGCCCGCAGGCGCTCGCTGACGGCGCTGATCGGCGCGCTGGCCGACGGCGATCTGATTCTGGATGCGGGCTGCGACTGGGAGCAGGCCCGCGCGTGTCTGCTCGAGGTTCCCGGGATCGGACCGTGGACCGCGGAGATCATCGCGATGCGCGGTCTCGGGGATCCCGATGCGTTCCCCGCCAGCGACCTGGGTGTCCGGCTGGCCGCCGAGCAGCTGGGACTGCCGGCCAACCCACGGCCGCTCATCGATCGCAGCGCTCGCTGGCGGCCGTGGCGGTCGTACGCGGTCCAGCACCTCTGGACCACCCTGGACCATTCCGTGAATCACTGGCCACCGAAGGAGAAGACGCCATGACGACCATGCGATACCGGACGATCGACAGCCCCGTGGGCCTGCTGACGCTGGCCGGCGTCGGATCGACCCTGATGCATCTGCGGATGGTGGATCAAACGCACGAGCCCGACCGGTCGGGTTGGGAACCGGCCGACGACGACGCGTTCCCCGAGGCCGTCGAGCAGCTGTCGGCCTACTTCGCCGGCGAGCTCACCGAGTTCGACCTGGATATCGAACTGGCCGGCACCGAGTTCCAGCGCCGGGTGTGGGCCGC
>JAGQTW010000153.1 GCA_020438785.1 Mycobacterium sp.
TTGAAGTGGTCGATGTCGAGCATCAACAGGGTCAGGCGCTGGCCGGAATCACGCGCCTGCTCGAGGTCGGCCGCGATCAGTTCCTCGCCGTGGCGGCGATTCCACACCCCGGTCACCGGGTCGTAGACCGCCAGGCGTCGCAGTTCGGCCTCGAACTCCTTGCGCTCGCTGATGTCTCGGGTGACCCCGAGGATCTCGTAAAGCCGGCCCTCGGCGTCCACCTGCGGTATCACCTGGACCTCGCCCACCATGATCGAGCCGTCCTTGCGGTAGTACTCCTGCTCGCCGCGGAACACCGGCAACTCGGTGCCGGCCTCGACGGCCGCGAAGAGGCGGCGGTAGAAATCGATCACGCCGGCCGCGGTGGCGGGTGGGTGGGTCTGCTCGATCGACTGGCTCATCGCCTCGGCCGGGGTGAAGCCGCGGACCCGCTCGACCGACGGGCTGATGTAGGTGATGGCGCCGTTGGGCGATGCGGTCCACACCACCTCCCAGGCGTTCTCGGCGAGCAGTCGATAGCGGTCCTGGAACGTCTGCAGTTCGGCTTCGACCTCCCGCAACTGGGTGATGTCCCGGGTCACGCCGTCGAGCACCACCGAGCCGTCCGGCCGTTGCCGGCAGCGGGCCCAGGTGCGGCTGTGCACCGGCCTGCCGTCGCGGTGGTGCCAGGTGAGCTCGACCGCCGTCTCGCTGCCCGGCGGGATCGCCATCGCCTCGGCGAGCCGCTCGGCATGGGTGGGTTTGATCTGGGCCAGCACCGTGGCGGGGTCGGCGAGCCCCTCGGCCGCCGTACAGCCGATCTGCTCCTCGACGCCATCGCTGAGGAACTCAAACCCCACATCCGGTTGCACGCGCAGGACGAAGAAGACCAGACCACCGCCGTCGGCAACCAGCTCGAACCAGGCGGCGTCGGGGCGACCATCCGATGTCTGCAAAGTCTCCACCCCCGGGGACGCGCGTCAGCTACGCAGTGTGACCCGATTGTTCACCATCCCAGCACCGGTCGGGGGAATTCCGGTCGGATGTGACGAGGTCGCCTCAGTAGGCCCGCACCGCGTTGCGACCCGACCGCTTCGCCTTGTACAGCGCCTCGTCGGCGTGCGCCAGCCACGAGTCGAGATCGTCGCCGGCGGTGAGCTCGGCGGCGCCGATACTGGCGGTCACCAGTCCGGCGTCGACGAACACGTTGTCGGCGATCAGCCCCCTGAGCTTCTCGGCGGTCACCACGGCGTCCTCGATGTCGGCGTCGCGCAACAGGATGACGAACTCCTCGCCGCCCCACCGCGCCACCACGCCGGTACTGGGCAGGCCCCCCTGCAGCCGCCGGCTCACCTCGATCAGCACCCGGTCGCCGGCCTGATGGCCGTAGCGGTCGTTGATGGATTTGAAGTGGTCGATGTCGAGCATGAGCAGGGTCAGCGGCCTGCCGGTCTCCCGGGCGTCGGTCAGTTCGGCCTGGAAGAGTTGCTCGCCGTGCCGCCGGTTCCACACCCCGGTGAGCGCGTCGGTCACCGCCAGCCGGAGCAGCTCGGCCTCGAATGCCTTGCGCTGGCTGATATCCCGCGTCACGCCGAGCACCTCCACGACGCGTCCGTCGGCATCGCGGTTCGGTACGATCTGCAGCTCGCCGATGAGGGTGGACCCGTCGCTGCGGCGGTACTCGTGTTCATCGCGCAGCACCGGCGGCTCGGTGCCGTTCTCGATGGCGGCCCAGAGGCGCCGGAAGTAGTCCAGCACGGACGCCTCCGACTGGGGGGTCAGGGTCTGCCGCAGGGTGGCGAACATCGCCTCTTCCGGAGTGATGCCCAGGACGCGATGAATGGACGGGCTCACATAGGTGATCCGAGCGTCCATGTCCATCGTCCAGACCACGTCCCACGCATTCTCGGCGAGCAGGCGATAGCGCTCCTCGGAGCGCCGCAGGTCGGATTCGGCCTTCTTGCGTTCACTGATGTCCCGGGTGACGCCGATGATCTCCACCAGCCGGCCGTCCGGGTCGAGATGGGGAATGACCTGGGTTTCACTGACCATGATCGAGCCGTCGGCACGGTACTGCTCGTGCTCCTCCCGGTATACCGGCGGTTTCTCACCGTTGCGGATCGCGGCGTGCAGGTCCCCGAAGTAGGTGCGGATGCTGTCCGCCGAGGATGGCGCGTAGATCTGCTCGAGTGGCTGGTCCATGGCCTGTTCGACGGTGATGCCGCGGACCCGCTCCACGGCGGCGTTGATGTAGGTGGCGGTGCCGTCCGGGCCGGCGGTCCAGATGATCTCCCAGGCGTTCTCGGCCATCAGCCGGGCGCGCTCCTCGGACTTGCGCAACTCGGCCTCGACCCGCTTGCGCTCGCTGATGTCCCGGCTGACCCCGAGCAGTTCGATGATGTGCCCGTCGTCGTCGACATGCGGGATCACCTGAAGGTCGGCGCTCATGACGGAGCCGTCCTTGCGGTAGAAGTCCACCTCGCCGTGGAAGTGCGGGAGTTCGGCCCCGTTCTCCTGCGCCTCGAACAACTGCTGGAAATAACCGAGCGCGATCTGGACGGACTCCGGGGTGAGGGCCTCGGCCAGCGACTGACCCATCGCCTCCTCGGGGGTCATGCCGCGGGCCTGCTCGACCGCCGGGCTGACATAGGTGATGGTGGTGTCCATCGCCATGGTCCAGATGACTTCCCAGGCGTTCTCGGCCATCAGCCGGTGTCGTTTCTCCGACAGCTGCAGTTCGATCTCCGCCTCGCGCAGCTGGGTGATGTCGCGCGCGGTGCCCTCCAGGACCACCGAGCCGTCATCGCGCTGCCGCGACCAGGCCCGAATGCGGCTCGCCCGCTCGTGGCCGTCGCGGTGCCGCCAGACCAGTTCCACCGTGGTCTCGCTGCCCGGGGGCAGCGCGAGCGCCTCAGCCAACCGCCCTGCGGAAGCCGCGTCGATCCGGCCCAACACGGCCGCCGGGTCGGCGAGTGCCTCGCCCGCCGTCACCCCGATCTGGCTTTCCAGCGCATCGTTGATGAACTCGAAGGCCAGATCCGGTTGCACCCGCAGGATGAAGAACACCAGCGCGCCGTGGTCGGCCAGGCGGCGGAACCACTCGCCGTCGGGCGGCGCACCCTGGCTCATCGCACCCCCGTTTGTTGGCGACGCATTGGCGAAGAGTAGACCCTCAGTCGGGTTTGACTTGCTCGAATCGGCCGGTCTTGTGGTGCAGCTTGATCCGGTACACCGATCCATCGCGCAACGCCGACAGATCGGGCGGCGGCTGATCCCGGGGCAGCGTGAGCAGCGGCATGATCCGTTCGGCAAGCATGGCGAAGCCGGCGTCCCAGTCGGCGCCCCGGCACTCCTCGAAGGTGCCCCGGGCGATGACGCTGCGCCAGTTCGACAGGTCGTCGACCTGCTCCACCTCCACGCACACCTCCGGGTTGGCCCGCATGGCCCGCAGTTTGGCGCCGTCCATCGCGTGGCCGTACACGTGGGTGCCGTCGTAGACGTAGGTGACGGGCACGACGTAGACGCGGGCGTCACTGATGCAGCCGATGCGCGCGATCACCTCGGCGTGCAAGACGTCTTCGATCTGTGTCGCATCCAGTTCACCCAGCATCGACGGTCACCGGCTCAATAGGCCCGCACCGCGTTGCGGCCGGAGCGCTTGGCCTTGTAGAGCGCCTCGTCGGCGCGGGCCAACCAGGTGTCGAGGTCGTCACCCGGTTGGAGTTCGGCGGCGCCGACGCTGACCGTCATCAGCCCGAAGCTCTCGAATGCCGTGTCGGCGATCCGTCCGCGGATCTTGTCCGCGACGGTGAGCCCTTCGTCGATCCGGCAGTCGCGCAGCAGGACGACGAACTCGTCACCGCCCCACCGCGACACCATGTCGGTGCCGGGCAGGCTGTCGCGTAGCCGACGACTGACCTTGACCAGGGCGTCGTCGCCGCCCTGATGGCCGTGCCGGTCGTTGATCGACTTGAAGTGGTCGATGTCGAGCATCAGCAGGGCCATGGGACGGCCGGCCGCACGGGCGCCGGCCAACTCGGCGGCGAGCAGCTCCTCGCCGTGCCGACGGTTCCACAGGCCGGTGACCTCGTCGGTGACCGCCAGACGACGCAACTCGGCCTCGAACTGCCTGCGTTCGCTGACGTCGCGGGTCACGCCGAGGATCTGCACCACCCGCCCGTCGGCGTCGACGTGCGGGATGACCTGCAGTTCGCCGGTCATGATGGAGCCATCCTTGCGGTAGTACTCGTGCTCGCCGCGGAAGACCGGCGGGTCGGTACCCGCCGCGATGGCGGCGAACAACCGCTCGTAGTACGCCCGCACGCTGTCCGCCGACTCCGGCGGATGAATCTCCTCCAGGGACTGGCTCATCGCCTCGCGGGGGGTGAAGCCGCGAACGCGCTCCACGGCCGGGCTGACGTAGGTGATGGTGCCGTCGAGCGCCATCGTCCAGATGACGTCCCAGGCGTTCTCGGCGAGCAGGCGGTGGCGCTGCTCGGACTGCTGCAGTTCGACCTCGGCCTCATGTAACTGGGTGATGTCACGCACCGTGCCCTCCAGGACGACCGATCCGTCATCACGCCGCCGTGACCGGTACCAGATCCGGGTGTAGACCGGCCTGCCGTCGCGGTGCCGCCAGGCGAACTCCATCGTCGAGTCTTCGCCCGGCGGCAGGGTCAGCCCTTCGGCGAACCGTTCGGCATGGGCCGGATCGATCTGATCCAGGGCCGCCCTCGGGTCGGCCAGCGCCTCCGCGGCGGGGCAGCCGATGTGGATCTCGATCGCGTCGCCGAGGAACTCGAAGGCCAGGTCCGGCTGGACGCGCAGGGCGAAGAACACGATGGTGCTGCCGTCGGCCAGTTGGCGAAACCACTCGCTATTCGGCAGTCCGGTCGACACCGCAAGAGGTTAGCGCGGGCCGTCGCGGGTTCACCCGGCTTTGATCACCAACCCGATCACGGTCAGCGTCGTCGTCAACTCGACCGTCGCGCCGAGGACATCGCCGGTGATCCCCTTGAAACGCCGCACGCAGTGCGCCACCAGCAGCGCCGCTACCGCCAGTGCGGTCAGCACCGCCGCCGGGCCCTGCCACGGGCGGCTTGTGGCGAAGACCGACAGCGCCGCCAACGCCACCGTCCACAGCGCCGCCACGGCCGTCGGCTGACCCCCGGCGACCAGCGCGCCGAGCACGCTGCCCGGGGCGGCGGGCATGCCGCGGCGGCAGGCCAGCACCGCGGCGACCCGGCCGGCCGTCACCGCGGTCACGACGGCGAGGACGCCGGTCAGGCCGGCCGGCACCATCGCGAACGCCAGCGCCTGGGCTACCAGCACGACCGTCACCGCGGCCACCCCGAACGGTCCTGCCGAACCGTCCCGCATCACCTGCAGCGCGCGCTCGGGAGGCCCGTAACAGCCGAGAGCGTCGACGGTGTCGGCCAGACCGTCGACGTGTAGGCCCCGCGTCGCCAGCAGCAGCGCGGCGACGGCGAGCAGGCCGGCCAGCACGCTGTGCGGCCCGAACGCCCAGCGTCCCGCACACAGCACCCCGGCAGCCAGCAGCCCGAGCGCCAGCCCGACGAGGGGGAGCGCCGTCACCGTCGCCGGTCCGACCACCGCCCCGCGCTGCCGGATCGGCAGCACGGTGCCGAACGCGAATGCCGTTGCGAGTGAACGGATCACGGTCAGTCCGGTGTCTTACCGGATACCCCGGCGTCATCGAAGGTGGCCATCGACGCCAGCACCGCCACCGCGGCGCGCACCAGGGGCAGCGCCACCGCCGCGCCGGTGCCCTCGCCGAGTCGCAGCCCGAGGTCGACGATCGGTTCGAGCCCGAGCTGCGCCAGCGCCAGCGTGTGAGCCGGCTCGGTGGAGCGGTGGCCGGCCTGCCACCAGGACCGGGCTCCGGGTGCCATCCGGTCGGCGACAAGGGCCGCAGCGCTCACCACGACGCCGTCCAGCAGCAGCGGAGTGCGACGCACCGCGGCCTGCGCACAGAACCCGGCCATCGCGGCCAGGTCGGCTCCGCCGCACGTGCGCAGCAGCCCGATCGGATCCGACCGGAGCCGCCGCGCACGGTATAGCCCGTCGCGCACGGCCGCGGTCTTGCGCGCCCAGCCCGCATCGTCGATGCCGGTGCCGCGGCCGACCACCGCGACCGGTTCGGTGTCGGTCAGCGCAGCGATCAATATCGTTGCGGCCGTGGTGTTCCCGATGCCCATGTCACCGGCGATCAGCAGATCGGCCCCGGCGTCGACCTCCTCGTCGGCGATGCGACGGCCCGCCTCGACCGCGGCCACGGCCTCCGCGCCGTTCAGCGCGTCCTCGATGGCGATGTTGCCACTGGAGCGGCGCACCTTGTGGGCGCCGATCACCTCCGACAGGGGCGCGGCGCAGTCGACGGCGACGTCCACCACCCGCACCGTCGCGCCGGCCACCTCGGCCAGCACGTTGATGGCCGCACCGCCGGCATCGATGTTTGCCACCATCTGGGCGGTCACCTCCGGCGGGTACGCCGACACCCCGGTGCGCGCCACCCCGTGATCACCGGCGAACACCACCACCCGAGCTTGCTCGAATTGCTTTGGGGGGCAAGAGGACTGGCAGGACGATACCCAGACCGAAAGGTCCTCGAGCCGGCCGAGCGCGCCGCGCGGCTTGGTCAGCGTGTCCTGACGACGCCGGGCCGCCGCGGCGGCGCGGCTATCCGGGGGGGTGACCACGGGAAAATCGGTCAACTGCCGGCCTCCGTCGTCTGTGATTTGACTTGAACCGCCAGCCCCGCCACCACCAGCACCACACTCTCGCAGCACCGGGCGAGGCGCTGGTTGAGGCTGCCGAGTTCGTCGGCGAAACGGCGGCCCGCGGCGCTGGGCGCCACCACACTCAGCCCCACCTCCGGGCTCACCAACACCAGTGGGGCGCGGAATTCGCTGACCGCCGTGAGGAGTTCGTCGGCGTCGGCGGCCATCGAACCGTCATCCCAGCCCCGGCGATCCAGCGCGGCCGTCAGCCAGCCGCCGATGTCGTCGACGAGGGTCGCGGTGTCGGGATGTGAACGCAGCCGCGCGGCCACGTCAGCGCACTCGACGGTGGTCCAGTCGGGCGGGCGGCGGTCGCGGTGCCGGGCGATGCGCGCAGCCCAGTCCGGGTCCGCTCCGGCCGCTGCGCCGGTGGCCAGGTAGCAGACCGGGCCCTGGCCGGCGACGGCATCCTCGGCCCAGCGGGACTTGCCCGACCTGATCCCCCCGAGCACCAGCGTGCGCACGTGCCGGATCGGCTCAGACGACCTTGGCGCCGCGCTCGACCTGAGGTCGCGGTGCCCGCATCCGGCGTATCTGTGAAGCCCGCCCGGCGGCGTAAACCCCGAGCTTCCAATGGCTTTCCCCATTGTCCGGGAACTTGGCGTCGACGGCCTTGTTGACGCGACGGGCCAGCAGGATGCCGTCGGCCGCCATGATCAGCATCAGCACGAGCATCGCCGGGGACATCAGTCTCTGCACGGTGAGGCTGGGCATGCCGAGCATCACGAAGATCAGCCCCAGTGCGGCCGGCATGAACAGCCCCAGCACGTTGCGGCGGGCGTCGACGATGTCGCGGACGTAGCGCCGCACCGGACCCTTGTCGCGCGGCAGCAGGTAGGCCTCCTCGCCGGCCATCATCCGCTCCCGGCGGTCGCTCATCGCGGCCCGGCGCTGCAGCTTCTCCGCCTGGCGCTCCTCCTTGGTCAGGGTGCTCCGCATCTCCTTGCGGCGCTTGCGGGCCTCGGCGGTCGTCATCGGGGCGGGGGCCACCGGCCCACGGCGTTTGGCGGACTGGCTGCGCTTCGGCGTCGGGCGGCCCTTGGGCGCGGTGGTGCGCTGCTGCGCGGTCTCCTCGGCCGGTGTCGGCTCGGCCTCCTGCGCAGCGCCGTCTTCGTCCCGTCCGCGGCCCAGCAGTTTCACGCTGCCAGGTTACTTCGCCGCGCCGGTCCTCCGGCATGCGCCTCCCGGAGCCCGGCCTTACCCTGCTGGGATGACGGGGGCGCGGGCGGGCGAAGCGGCCCTGCGGGTTCTGGTCGCACCCGACTGTTTCGGCGACAGCCTGACCGCCGTCGAGGCCGCCCAGGCCATCGCGGTCGGCTGGCAGCGGGCACGGCCCGGCGACGAGCTCAGCCTGGCCCCGCAGTCCGACGGGGGTCCGGGCTTCGTCGGTGTGCTGGCCGGCCGGCTCGGCGACCTGCGGCACAGCCGGGTGTGCGGCCCGCTGGCCGGAGAGGTCGACGCCGAGTGGGTGCTCGATCCGCTGACGTCGACCGCCTACATCGAATGCGCGCAGGCCTGCGGCCTGGCGCTGCTGGGCGGGCCGCCGACGGTGGCGACCGCGCTCGGCGCGCACAGCAGGGGGGTGGGCCAACTCGTCGACGCTGCGCTGCGGCACGGGGCCGGCACCATAGTGGTGGGCCTGGGCGGCAGCGCCTGCACCGACG